>DATMAF010000491.1:0-3038 GCA_035560315.1 Terriglobia bacterium
CAACGCTACGGGCAGCGTAGAATCCGTCTCGCTCATCGCCGCCTCCATCCTGTCCCGCGCGCTGGCGGAAAAGACCAACGCCCTGCTGGTGGACGTCAAGACGGGCTCGGGAGCCCTGCTCAAGAAAATGACCGACTCGCGGCGGCTGGCCCAGACCGTGGTGAACGTCGGTAAGCGGCTGAATCAGAAAGTGGTGGCGGTGATCACAGACATGGACCAGCCCCTTGGAAATGCTGTTGGGAACGCTCTGGAGGTGATGGAAGCCATTGAGGCGATGCGCGGCAACGGCCCGGAGGATCTGGTGGAACTTGTGCTGGAGCTGGCGGCCCGGGCGGTCTGTCTGGCCTATCCGGATCGCAGCCTGGAGAGCGCCAAAGACGAGATGTTCAAGCTGCTGAACGATGGCGTGGCGCTCCAGAAGTTCCGGCAGATCCTGGAAGCCCAGGGAGGCAATCCGCAGATCATCGACAATTTTGAGCTGCTCCCGACGGCCGCCGCCGACTATGAGATCGCCTCGCCGCGCGCCGGTTACGTCTCCAAAATCTCCGCCGACTACATCGGCCATGCGGTGGCGCTGCTGGGCGGCGCCCGCGAGAAACTCGACTCCCAGATTGAACCGGCCGTCGGCATCGTGCTGGAGCACAAGGTTGGCGACCGCATCCAGGCCGGAGAGCGTCTCTGCACCATCTACTACAATTCCGAGGAGCATCTGGAAGAAGCCAGCGAGATGGTGGAGGATGCGTTCCACATTGCGGCGGCGGCTCCCGAAAAGCGGCCGCTGGTTTATGAAGTGATTCAGTGAGGAAGCGAGGCCGGGCCGGATTCCACCGTCCATGGAAAGCGCTCACCCCTCCTCATCCGGCGGGACCATCCCGCGCGCCCCTTCCGCACTGCCCCGCTTCCGGTGGGCGGCTTGGCTTTCCACCGGCTGCGGCGCGGGCTACCTTCCCGTCATGCCCGGCACCTATGGCTCGGCCGAAGGGCTGCTCGTCTACCTGGGACTGGCCTGGGTCTTTCACGACGCGCCCAACGGAGTGTGGTGGTTGTGCGCCGCCGTCCTGCTGTTGACGGCGGCCTCGCTGTGGATCATTTCCCGCGCCCTGCCGCATTTTTCAAGCGACGACCCCTCGGCCATCGTGATCGATGAAGTCGCTGGACAGTGCATCACACTGCTGGGCGTTGCGCTTGCGCATCCGAGTCTGACGCCCGGCTGGCTGGCGCTGGGTCTGGGATTCTTCCTCTTCCGCGCCTTCGACGCGCTGAAGCCCTATCCGATCTGGAAACTGGGACACCTGAAGGGCGCGGCCGGCGTGCTGGCCGATGATGTCGGCGCCGCGATGGTCGCCGGGGCGATTCTCTTCGGCGCGGGTAGGATGGGCTGGGTGTGACGCATCACGCACAAGTGGCGCAACAAGGCCGAACAGGATAAGATGGCTCCCTTCACGAAATATCAACCGGAGAAGACGCGATGAACTTTGACCTCAAATCGGCGGAATTTTGGGACCCGCAGGCGACGCGCAAGGAACTCCTGCGGGTGTTCGACGTCTGCCATGGATGCCGCGTCTGCGAAACCTTCTGCCCTTCCTTCGTGCACCTGTTCCAGTTTACCGACGAAGCCTTTGGCGAGGTCAACGGCCTCACCGAGCAGCAGATCAGCCAGGTGGTTAACGAATGCTACCAATGCAAGCTGTGTTACGTCGTCTGCCCCTACCAGCCGCCCCACGAGTGGGACATCGACTACCCGCGCACCATCCTGCGGGCACACCTGGTTGACAAGAAAAAGCGGAAGCCGACGCTGGCCGACCGCCTGCTCGGCGACACCGACCTGGTCGGCAAACTGTCCAGCATGGCCGCGGGCCTTGCCAACTGGGCCAACACCAACCCCACGATGCGCGCGCTGATGGAGAAGCATCTCGGCATTCACAAGGACCGCTTGCTGCCGACGTTTCACGCCGAGACGTTCGCCAAGTGGTTCCGCAAGCGCCGCAAGCCGCCGGCTCCGGCGGGGGCGGACAAAGCGGCGTTCTTTTTCACCTGCCTCGTCAATTACAACGAGCCGGAGATCGGCAAGGCCACCGTCGGGGTGCTCGAAAAGAACGGCATCGACTACATCGTGCCGGAGCAGCAGTGCTGCGGCCTTCCCTTCCTCGACAGCGGCCTGGTCGATAAGGCCCTGGACAAGGTGCAGGCCAACCTCGCCTCGCTCACCGCGGCGGTCAAGCAGGGCTACACGGTGGTCGTTCCGAACGCCAGTTGCAGCTACATGCTCAAGCTCGACTATCCGAAACTCCTGCCCGGCGCCGACTCGGAGCTGGTTGCCAGCAACACCATGGACCTGTCCGAGTATCTGGTCAGCCTGCACAAAGCGGGCAAGCTCAACACCCAGTTCGTGCCGGACGCCGGCCGCAAGATTCGCTACCACCAGCCCTGCCACCTGAAGGCGCAGAACATCGGGTTCAAGGCGCAGGAACTGTTGCAGTTGATTCCCGGCGCCGAAGTCAAGCGCATGCAGTGTTGCAGCGGCCACGACGGCTCCTGGAGCGTGAAGAAGGAATATTTCGAGGAGTCGATGAAGGTCGGCAAGCCGCTCTTCAAGTTCATGCAGCAGGAGGACTGCTGCACCGCCACGGATTGTCCGCTCTCGGCCATCCAGGTGCAGCAGGCCACGGGGCGAAAACCCGAGCACCCCATCCAAATCCTGGCCCGCGCCTACGGGCTGGACGGAAAGTAAGCGGAGGGCTGCTCCCGTGCCGGGCGCAAAACAAGCTCCCAGCCAGCCGCCACGATCGCTCAGCGTCCCCACGGCGGCCCCGATCGCTCTGCCGGGTTACGCGGGGCCTGCTCTGCGGTGAAAGCCCCTTCCCTGGAAATGGGCAGAGCGGCGATAGCGCCAAGGCCGCACGTACTGGTTTGCAACGATCCGGCCGGAGGGCGGGCCGCATCTCATGCCCGTCCGGGCGCTCTGGCATGGCGGGCGACTTTCTGTCAGCACCGGGCCGCGCTCCCGCAAGGCGCTCCATCTGGAAACAAGCCCGCGC
>DATMAF010000492.1:0-4611 GCA_035560315.1 Terriglobia bacterium
CAACGCGGACATGGCAAGCCACTCTCGATCCGACTCCGCCGGACCGCCGTCGCCGCTGCGACCGGAGAAGCGCCCCTTGCGCGCTTCCCGGCGCAGATCTCTGCGGCGCCACCGCAGCAAGGCGGCCGGGTGCTAATTGAACTTTTTGGCTTCGACCGGGACGGCCGCGTACTTGGCGCTGCTCTCAGCGGGGACGTGGGATCCATCGACCTTCTTTGGTTCGGAGGCCCGGGCGTGAGAATCCCCGGCTTTCTGGATGTCGATGCTGCCCTTGAAGAAGGCGCCGTCCTCGATCACCACGCGGGCGGCCACGATGTCGCCAGTCAATGAGCCGGACTTGCGAATCTCAACGCGGTCCACGGCCCGCACGTTTCCTTTTACCGTGCCCTGGAGGACCACTTCCTTGGCGTTGATATTGGCCTGCACGCGGCCGTTCGGCCCCACCGTCAGGTGATGCTCGCGCAGTTCGATGGTTCCCTCAACCTGGCCGTCAATGTATAAATCCTCGCTGCCGGAAAGCTCTCCCTTGATGACAACCGACTTGCCGATGCTGGCCACAGCACTCTTGGCACCTTCCGACCAGGCTTCTAGTTTCCCTACCGATGGCACAGTGGACACGGCGGGCACCTCCTTTGCCGGCTCGCGAGCCGGTTCTTTGACAGGGTTGACAACGGGTTCGTCCCGTTCCTCTTTGCGTTTCCACATGTAAAGCGCTCCTTGGAGTCCGATGAGCGTTCGATCCGCACGGATGTCCGGCGAGGCAAGGCGAGCAGCGAAAATCGCGCGCAGCGCTGGGCGTCCCCCGCTTGCCGGCCATGCTTCCAGGGGGCCTGCCGCGCCACTATAATACAGTTCCGCGCTGCGGCGCAAATCAATTCTGTCTTTTCTAAGTCCTAGTACTTTTTGAAGCTATCGCGGCTGGAATTGCAGCACGGCCTGGCGGCGCGGTCCAGCCATTCCGGGCAACTCCCGCAGCCGGGTGGCCGCCTCCTCCGGGGTCAGAGCGCAGTAATAAACCTCTTTGATACTGTACGATTTGCTTCGCTTTTCCGTAATCGGGAGGATTTCGATGTGCCAGTGGTAGTCTTCGTCGATGGTGGTCCAGTAGCGGGCCATCTCGGTGCGGGCCAGGGTATTGGGAGAGGTGTGCAGGACCAGGTGATATTCTTGGGTCAGTTGCTCCAGCCGCGTCAGGGTCCGCTGCAAAATGCCGGCCAGTTCCGTCTGGTCGGGGTGGCGCAGGATGTCGGCTTCAAAGCTGCTGTGGTGGTACCGCGGCAGGATCCATAGCTCATACGGGACGCGGGAAGCAAAGGGGCACACCGCCAGGTAGCGCGGCGTCAGGTCCACCACCCGCAGGCCCTGCTGTTCCTCCTGCTGCCCGATGTCGCAGAACACGCAGCGTTCCTTCATCTGATAGTATTCCAGCGCGGCGCGCAGCTCGTAAACGATGCGGCGGGGAATGAAGGTGGTGGCGGTCAGTTCCGAATGCGGATGCCGGATCTGCTGGCCGGCCAACTCGCCCCGATTCCGGAACACGGTCACATAGCGGAAGCGGAGATCGTTCTTCAGGTCCGTGATGCGCAACGCCCAGCAGCGCAACAGTGCGGCAACCTGATCCGGGGGCGCCGAGACCAGAGCGTAGTCATGGTCCGGGCTCTCCACGATCACTTCATGCGCGCCCAGGCTGCGCATGCGGTCGTAAATACCGTCGGCGCGCCGGTTCGCCTCGCCCTCAATGCGGTACAGCGGGCGCGGATGCGGATAGACCCGCAGCCCGCCCGGCTGCCCGTCAGTGGGGATGGCCAGGATGGGCTGCCCCAATGACGATTCGCTGCCCAGGCAGTACGGGCAACTGGGGCTGCTCAGCGTGTCAGCTTCGTCGTCGCCGATCAGAACCCAGCTTCGCGTGATGGGGTCCTTGCGAAGTTCCATAGCAATTCCCAGCCCCCTATTCTACAACCGCTCGCCCGCGGCGCGAGGAATTTCGCTCCGGGCCGTGGCAGAATGGGTTCCGTGAATACGGAGGACACCATTGTTGCGATCGCCACCCCGCCGGGGCGTGGCGGCCTGGGGGTGGTGCGTTTGTCGGGCCGGGACGCGCTCTCCATCGCGAAGGCCATTGTGCGCCGGCCGCAAGCGGATTCCCCCCGGCCGGATGTGCCAGAGTGGCCGTGGTCCTCCTGGCGGCTGCATCTGGCGGAGATCCCCGATGCGGAGGGCCGTTGCCTTGACCGTGTCCTGGTCTGCCGCTTTGCCAAGCCCCGCTCCTATACCGGCGAAGAGGTGGTGGAGATCAGTTGCCACGGCTCTCCCGTGGTGCTGCGCTACGTGCTGGAGCGGTGCCAGGCCCTCGGGGCGCGTCTGGCGGAACCGGGAGAATTCACCCTGCGGGCCTTCCTCAACGGCCGCATCGATCTGGCCCAGGCCGAAGCCGTGCGCGACCTGATCGAGGCCCAGACGCTGTTCCAGGCCCGCGTGGCGGCGCAGCAGATGGAAGGCGCCGTCTCGCACTGGATTGCCCCCTGGAAAACGGAGTTGGTCGACTTGATCGCGCGGTTGGAGGCGGGAATCGACTTTGCGGAAGACGACGTCAGCGTGCTGCCGCCGCCGGAGACGCTGGCGCGGCTGGACTCGGTCCTCCAGGGATTATCCCGCCTGGCGGAGAGCTTCCGCACCGGCCGCATCATTCATCACGGCCTGACGCTGGCCATCCTGGGCCGCCCCAACGTGGGAAAGTCGAGCTTGTTCAATTGCCTCATTGAGCGCGACCGCGCCATCGTGACGGCCACGCCGGGAACCACGCGGGATCTGGTGGCTGAGACGGTGGAGCTCGGCGGCGTTCCGCTGCGCTTCGTGGACACGGCGGGCATCCGGGATGCCTACGACGAGGCGGAGGCCATTGGCGTCCGAAAATCCATGGAAGCCGCCGCCGAAAGCGACCTGGCGTTGCTGGTGTTGGACGGCTCGGCGGAGCTGACCGGGGAGGATTGCCGGCTGCTCGAAAAGCTGGGAGCGCGCGCGGAACTGCTGCTGGTGGTGAACAAATGCGATCTGCCGCTGCGCCTGACGGAGGAGCAGTTGCGCGGTGTGAGCGGCGGCGCCGGCCGGCCGGTGCGCACCGTCTTTGTCTCCGCGCTCCGCCGGGAGGGAATCGAGGGGTTGCGCAAGGCCATTCTGGAGGCGGCTCTCCCGGCGCTGTCCGGCGATCGCGACACGCAGTTTCTGACCAGCCTCCGCCAGCAACAGCTGGTGAGTCAGTCCCTGGAGGCCCTGCGCCAGGCGCGCTCCGCGGCAGCCCAGGATCTGCCGCACGAGATGCTGCTGCTCGACCTCTACAACGCCCTTCGTCCGCTCAACGCGATCACCGGCGAGACCACCGTGGAAGACATCCTGAACCAGATTTTTTCCACCTTTTGCATCGGCAAGTAACCGGGATTTCGCCATCCGGGACTGTCTGACTTTGGATACTCCCCGGTCAATTGACAGCAAGCCGTGGTGGGCGTACAGTCGCAAGGGAGTACTGTGGAAGGCGTCACCTGCTTCGGAGAGAGAGTCTCCGATGGCGTCGGTTCTCCCCGCAAAGAGGAGAAGTCCAGCAAGGCGAGAGGGAGGAACATTGCCATGACGAATGCAAGTGCGAGCATCCGGGCGTTGGGATTGGCGCTGGCCGTGCTGCTGGCGCAGGCCTGCCAGCAAGCCAGCCCGCCGGCGGCGGAGGAGACATCGGGAACTCCGGCCGCCAGCGCCGCCGGCAAAACCGCAACGGCTGCTTCTCCGAAGCCGGCGGCCGCGGCCGATGCGGCAAGCAAACCGGCGAGCGCCCCGCCGGCCGCGGCGCAGACGCGCAAAGCGACCTTGCCGGCCGGCACCGTGATCAAAGTCCGCACCACGCGGACCCTTTCCACCAAGACCCTGAAGACGGGCGATGGCTTTGACGCCGTGCTGGATGAGCCGCTGGTGGCCAACGGGCAGGAACTGTTTCCCAAGGGCGCGATGGTCATGGGCCGCGTCGTGGAATCCGACCCCGGCGGCCGGGTCAAGGGGGTGGCCAGCCTCGCCATCGCCTTGACGATGGTGCACAGCGCCGACGGCCAGATGTTCGATATCGATACCAGCACGGTTTCGATTGAGGCGGACACCAGCAAGGCCAAGGACGCCGCCAAAGTCGCCATCGGCACGGCGGTGGGAGCCGCCATTGGCGCCATTGCTGGAGGCAAGAAAGGCGCTGGCATCGGCGCCGCCACCGGCGCCGGTGCCGGGACGGCGGTGGTGCTGAGCACCCGCGGAGATGCCGCCGAGATTCCCCCGGAGACTCCGCTGGAGTTTTCTCTGACCTCGCCGCTAACGGTTTCGCGGTAGATGGGCCGGGGCGGTGAAGCAAGCGCGAGGGCGTTTCGCGCGCGCGCCAGAGCGTTGCCACGCAGACAGCCGCCTTCTCCCGCCGCCCCGAAGCGGACCGCCCGCCGCGCGCCTCCCCGGCCGCTTGCCGCGACGGAGCGGCGCAGCCCGGCCGGCCGGAAACTGGACGCAGCGGATACGCTTTCCCTCCTGCGTTTGATTCAGCGGCAGGATGCGCGGGTGCCGGCCGCCGTGGCGCGGCAAATCCCC
>DATMAF010000493.1:0-2612 GCA_035560315.1 Terriglobia bacterium
TCATTTTCCTGGGCATGCAGGTCCACAACGGCGCGAAGCTGGCCAATACCATCGTGGAGGCCGCCCGCAATACGAACAAACTGGTGGCGGTGAACTGGATCGCCGCTCCGGAAGTTGCCGTCCAGAAACTGCGCGAGAACCACATTCCGGTCTTCCCCGATCCAGGGCGCGGCATCCGGTCGCTGGCCGCGCTGGTGAAGTACGTTGCGCGTCGCGAGCAATACCTTTCGAAGCAGAGTCCGGACCGTCCCCGTCCGGGAGCGCTGGCGTCTGCTACCGACGCCTCCCAGCTTGCCCAAGCACGAGCCATCATCGCGCTGGCCCGCAAGGAAGGGCGCAGAGCACTGACCGAGGCGGAGGGCAAGCAGGTGCTGGAGCTTTACGGCATCCCCGCTCCCGGACGCAAACTGGCCACCAGCCCCGCCCAGGCCGCCAAGGCGGGCGGCGACATGGGTTTCCCGGTGGTCATGAAGATTTCTTCCGCCGACATCCTGCACAAAACCGAGGCCGGCGGCGTGCGGCTGGGCGTAAAGGACGCCAAGGAAGCCGCCGCCGCTTTCGAAGACATTCTGGCCAAGGCCAAGGCCTACAACCCCAACGCCCGGATCGACGGCGTGCTGGTCGAAGAGATGATTGCAAATGCGGCGCAGGTGATTGTCGGCTTCAAGCAGGATGCGCGCTTCGGCCCGGTGATCACCTTCGGCATGGGCGGCATCTTCGTGGAGCTGTTCCGCGACTTCGCCCTGCGCGTGGCGCCGCTCGATGAGGAGGAAGCCCTGGCGATGATCCAGGAAACCAAGGCCTACCACCTGCTGACCGGCTTTCGCGGCGACGTCAAGCGCGACGTGGCCGCGCTCGCCAAGGTAATCCTGGCGGCCAGCCGGCTGGCGCTTGATTTCAAAGACGAGCTTGCCGAGCTCGACATCAACCCCCTGATGGTGCTGCCCGAAGGCAAGGGAGCGAAGGCCGTCGACGCCCTGCTGGTGCTGAAGTAACCCGTGCTGGCGTATACTTGCGTGCGCAACCTGGCTGGGGGAGGACAACATGGCGACGGTGATGACGGAGCAGAGGAAGAAAGTCGGTTACGGGAGCCTGCGGGAGTTTCTGGCGGCGCTCGAAGCACGCAATCTCGTCCAGCACATCCGCGTGCCCGTCGACAAAGATTGGGAGGTCGGCGCCATCTGCCGCGAGGTCTCCGACCGCGAAGGCCCGGCGGTGCTGTTTGAGAAGATCGGCGAGTACAAGACCCCGCTGTTAGTGAACACCCTGGGCACGCGCGAGCGCTACGCTCTGGCGCTTGGAACGGAGCCAGCCGTGGAGGCGATGGCGGCGCGCTGGAGGCAGGCCTATTCAAGCCCCATCCAGTACGAGATCGTCCCGCGCAGCGCCGCCCCCTGCAAAGAAGTCGTCATCGACCGGCCCGATCTGTTCGCCGACCCCTTCCCGGTGCCCAAGTGGCATCCGCTCGATGGCGGCTACGAGATCGGCACGCTGCACGGCGTCATCTCGATGGACCCGGAGACGGGCTGGATCAACGTCGGCAACTATCGCAACGAAATTTTCAACTCGACCACCATGGGCTGCTACGTGGTCGAGGTTCCCTACCGGCACATTCATCAGCACTGGGACAAGTGGAAGGCGCGCGGGAAGAACATGCCGGTGGCGGTGGTGATCGGCCCGGATCCGTATGTCAGCCTCGCCAGCGTCTCGGCAGTGCCTGCGCAGGTGGACGAGTACAACATCGCGGGCGGGCTGCGGGGCGCGCCCATCGAGGTGGTGAAGGCGGAGCTGTCCGACCTGCTGGTCCCGGCGCACGCCGAGATCGTCATCGAAGGCGAGATGCCCATCGACAAATTCTGGCCCACCGAGGGGCCGTTCGGCGAGTTCACCGGATACATGGGCCATGAGGTGAAGAACAGCTTCTACATCGAGGTGAAGAAAGTTACGCACCGCCGGGATCCCATTTTCCACGGCACCTACGAGGGCCGGCCGCCGAATGAGAGCACCATGGTGCGGGTCATCAGCCGCTCGGCGGCGGTGCTGGAGCACCTGCGGCGCGCCGGGCTGGTGGGCATCCGGGACCTGTGCGTTACGCCGGGCGGCTGCGCCGGCTTCCATGTAACTGTGTCGATCAAGAAGTCCTATCCCGGCCACGTCCGCGACGTGATGATGAACATCTGGGGAATCCCCATTCTGTTCTGCAAGCACGTGACGGTGGTGGATGAGGACATCGATGTGTGGAACCCGTTCATGGTGGAGTGGGCGGTGGCCACGCGGGTGCAGGCCTGCCGCGACATTGTGTGCGTGCCGGGGGGCAAGTCGGTGATGCTTGACCCCTCGCAGCCCGGCTCGCGGCGGGGCAAGTCCGACCTGCTGGGAATTGACGCCACCAAGCCGCTCGATGAGTATGAGCGCGACGGCTCGGAGTTCCCGCCCGGCACCGACCCGCTGCCCGAGCAGATGGAGAAGGTCCGCCGCCGCTGGCGCGAGTACGGCTTCCCATCGTAGCCGAGCCTACGGAATGCGCGACTCGGAGCGCGTGTGGGACCGATCGGAAGGCCTGTCCCAACGCCGGCTGTGGCGCGGGGCGGGCGGGCGTGGTATAGTAGGGC
>DATMAF010000494.1:0-5195 GCA_035560315.1 Terriglobia bacterium
ATGAGCCGCGAGGCGGTGGACCGCTGGGGCGTCTCGGTGCTCGAGGGGCTGAATCGCGGCGCGGGCCTGGAGCGCGGCCCGGGGCTGCGCATCACGATCGACCCGGACGGAGCGCGCTGGCTGGAGGAGAACGCCGCGGCGCTGGAGCGCGGCATCGCGGTGGTGCTGCGGCGCGGCGGCGCGGTGAGCCGGGCGCTGAGAAGCTAGCAAGAAAACGCCAGAAGGCAGAAGGCGAGTGGAGGCAGGATGGCAGCCAGCGACACATTTCCCGTTGACCCGGACTACACCGTAACGCGAACCAAGGAATCCAACGTCCTGCGCGGGCGGCTGGAGAGCGCCCGTGAGTTCTTTCGCCAGAAGGCCGCCCCGCGCCGGGTGTTTCTCCTGCTCTTCCACCGGCGGCCCAAGGCCGACTGGGAGGCCATTGAAACCTTCCGCCTGGCGATGCTGACCGACTACTTCACGTTTCACGACAAGACCGCCGGGCGAAAGTACTCGGTGTACTTCGACGGCGAGCCGCTGTACGAGGAGACCGGCCACGAGGAGCACACCATCCGCGCCCAGTTGATCGAGGCGGTGGGAGCGGCGATGCAGGAGTATCCCAGCTTCAGCGGCGCCTATCCCTCCGTCCATCTCCCGGTCTCGCAGGCGCTGGATCTGGGCGCCAGCGGAAAAGTGTTCACCTATGCGGGCTACGGCTACCGCGTCAACGGCTCGTACGCGCAGATCTACCTGGACGAACTGCTCACCGGGGGGGAGTCTCCCAAGACCGACGTGGTGCTGGGATTGCACCGCGTGCGCGTGGTGGGCGGCGCGCCGGCATCCTTGGACTACCTGATATGAAAAACCGCCTTGCGAAGATCGGCAATGTTCCGCGGCGCCTGCGGGCGCTGCGGAAAGAGGCCTGCCGGCAGACCGCCGAGCCGTCCGAAGGAACGTAACGATGCCCCGTACCCTCAGCGCCGCCATCCAGACGCTGCTGTCGCAGAACACGCAGCGCGTCTGCCATCTGCTGAGCTTCACCGTCGGAGCGAACACCTACCGCTTTGCGGAGGATCTCCTGACCCACGCCGGCAATCTCTACCTGCCGCGCCTGGTCGTGGAGGCGGGACCGAGATACAGCGAGCAACTGCAACTCCAGCCGGTGCAGGTGCGGCTGCAAAACATCACGCTTGAGACGGCGCAGATGCTCCAAAGCGAGGGGGCCCTGCTCCAGGGGCAGGAGGCCACGCTGGAGCGGCTGTTTCTGGCGGCGCGGGAGACGGTGGTGCTGTTCAAGGGCCGGATCAGCAACCTCGTGGTGTCGGAAAGCGACGCGACGCTCACGCTGGCCGGCGAGCTCGACCCCAGCGCCGCGCGCATCCCGCGCCGGAAGTACTCGGCGCTGTGCGTGTGGGATTTCAAGGACGCCCGCTGCGGCTACACCGACGGCGTCGATCCCAATGATCCGGGAACGGGACAGCCGTTCGTGGTTTGCCCCAAGGATTTCGTCTCCTGCCAGGCGCGCGGGCGGAAGCATCGTTTTCCGGGATTCCTTCATATCACGCGGGAGCTCATGGAGATTGTGGAAGGAAGCGCTGCGGGCGCGCCCGAGCCGCGCGACTGGAGCGAAGTGTACCTGGACTGAGCCATGGCGGCAAACACCCGCAACACCGACATTCTGACGGCCAGCCTCGGCACGCCCGTCCCGCTGGCCTATGGAAAGCACGTGGTGGCCGGCAACGTCATCCTGAAGGACGAAACCGACCTGAGCCGCACGGTGGTGTTGATCGCGCTGGGCGAGGGCGAGTGGGACGGCATCGAGAAGCTGTACGTCAACGGCGCGGAGGTGGACCTGGCGGCCTCGCCCGATTACCACTTCCACAAGGGCCTGCACGGGGAGCTTTCCAGCGGCGGCACGCTCGATCCGGAAGGCGCCGGCTCGCCCTATCCGTTCGCGGCCGACGGCGATCAGAAGGTCGACAGCTTCACGCCGGGCGGCGTGCAGGGCCTGACGTTTTCGCGCACCGCGTACCTGGCGCTGCGAATTCCCTTCGATGTCTTTGCGCCGGGGCCGGCGCTGGATGTGCGCGGCGTCTTCCGCACCCGCAAGGTGCGCCTCTTCAATTCCGAAGGCGTGCAGACGGGCTATCAGTATTCGGAGAACCCGGCCTGGCAGATCGCCGACCTGCTGACGCAAGTGCGCGGGCTGCCGGACTCGCGCCTCGATTGGGCCTCCTTTGTGGCCGCCGCGAACTACTGCGACCAGTTGATCGATCCGGACGGCCAGGGCAGCGTGCCGCGATTCGTCTCGAACGTGGCGTTCACGGAGGAGGTCAGCTTCGACCAGGCGCTGCGGGCGCTGCTGGCCACCTGCCGGGGGCTGCTGCTCGATACCGAGGGAACCATCAAGCTGCGCATCGACCAGCCGCGCGCGCCGGTCTTCGACTTCGACATGAACAACATCGTCGCCGGCAGCTTTGAAGCGAGCTACCGGGACACGCGCGAGTCCGCCAACCGGCTGGAGCTGCTGTTCCGCGATACGGAGAACGACCTGGCGGTGATGACGAAGTTGTGGAATCACGAGCCGCAGCAGGCCCTCACCGGCCGCGTCATTACGGCGCGGCTCTACCTCGGCAACCTGCCGCAGCAGCAGGCCGAGCGCATCGGCAACTACCTGCTGACGCGGTCGATTGACAACCGCCTGCACTGCCGCCTGCGGTCCACCGCCGCCAGCCTGGCGGTGATGCCCGGCGACGTGGTGCGCGTGCAGCATGACGTCGCGCCCTGGTCGCAGGCGGCGGCGGGCGAGGATCGGTTCCAGGCCTTCGAGGTGCTCGAAGTGCAAGAGAACCCCGATGAGACGCGCGACTTCCTGCTGCGCATCTACAACCCTGCCGCCTATCCCGACACGGCAGGCCCTTCACAGAACCTGCTCGGCACGGCGCTGCACCGGCGGCCGCTGCCGCCCCCGCCGCCGGAGCAGTGGACGCTCACCGCCAACCTGGGCGGCGAGTTGCGGCTCAGCTTCGCCATCCCGCAAAACGCCGACTACCGCGTCGCCGACCTGACGCTGCTGGCCGATGAGGAACTGGAGCGCGTCCAGACCACCCTGGCGGCCGATCTCGCGGCGACCGCGACGACGCTGGCGGCGGCCTCCTCCGCCGGCTTCCGCGTGGGCGACTTCCTCAATGTCGGCACCGAGATTCTCAAGATCGCCGGGCCGGGCGTGAACGAACAGGAGCCGACCTCCAACACCTGGGAGGTGATCCGCGCGCAGAAGGGCACCGCGGCGGGAGCGGCCCCGGCGGGAGGGGCCGTCTACCGGCTCACGCACCGGCGGATTCACTTCGTGCTGCCGCCGGGATTTACGCTGGCGCATCCCACGCTCGATCTGGCCAACGGCGAGTACTACGTGCAGCGGTTCCGCATCGGGCGGCTGCGCATCCTGCACGCCGCGCTGGCGTTCACCGGCCGGGGCGGCGTCTCGGCGCCGGTCGAGAAGACCTTCGCGGTCCTGGGAGCCTCCGAACCCAACGTGCCCGGCACGCTGCCGGGCTTGCGCACCTCCGCGGGCGGCATGGGGACGCTGCAAGTGCCGGGACCGCTGGCCGTGGGCGACGATCTGGTGATGCCGCTGGTGCTGCCGTTCGGCGTCAGCATCGGGCTGGTCAGCGCGGCCGTGGAGCGCGCCCCGACCGGCCAGCCGGTGAAGCTGCAGTTGACGCTCGACGGCCAGGACCTGGGTCCGGTGGCGGAGATACCGGCCGGAACCTCCGGCGAGCCGTCGGGCACCGGCATCTTCTTCTCCGGTGCGGAGCAGGGCAACGCCGGCGGGATGGCCGTCGGGCTCAAGATCGTGCAGGTGGGCTCCGGCGAGCCGGGGGAGAACCTGACCGTGATGGTGCGGGTATGACGAAAGGAGTGCGGGGCTGAAACCGCGCGTCGGCCGTCGAAAGGGCCGGCGAGCGCCAGGCCACCGCGCAGTGAATGGCCAAGACGGTCTTCCGGAACAATCACGCTGACATCGCGTACGGCCATGAGGTCGAGACCACGGTCGCGTCGGCCACGGCAGCGGGCGGGGCGGTGAAGGTGTACCCGGCGGCGATCCAGAGCATCGCCTTCTCCATGCTGCTGCGGGTGGAAGGCATCGGCGACGTCACCGTCACCAGCGTGGGCTCGGACGGCGGCGGAGACTACTTCACCTTCGCGGGCGAAACCGCGCCAACGGCCGGGGCTGCGATCCGCACGCCGTGGCTGGCGATTGGGCCGCTGCTCTATACCCGCGCCGAGAACTCCATCACGCTGGCCTACACGGCCTCCGCCGAGCATGACCTGTACTTCGCCACGCAGCGCACCCCGGACTCTGGCTGGATCACGGTGCGGCTCGACGGCGCGGAGGTCGCCGGCTCGCCGTTCGACCTCGCCGGCAGTTTGGCGCTGGTGGCGGTGCTGCTCAAAGAAAAGGTGGCGCGCGGGGAGCACACGGTGGAGATCACCGCCGGCTTCCCCGACCCGTCCAACGACGTCTTCGTCTACTTCGACAAGATCGAGCTGCTGGAGCACGTCCGGCAGACCGGCGGATTCTACTACTTCCTGGGGCCGGCCCCGGCCAGCCTGGAAACCTCCACCATCAACTTCGTGGGTGACTGGAACGGAACGTCGTTGCCGGGCTACGCCTTCACGAACACCGCCGGCGCGAGCGCGTTCTTTTACCCGCAACTGGGCGAGGACGGCGAAATCAAAATTCGGGTCCAGAAGACGCCCGACAGCGGGATCGTCGCGGTGTACAAAGACGGCGCGCATCAATTCGACCTCGACCTGTACGCCGACCCGGCGGCGGCGCCGGTGGACGTCACGCTGTTCAGCGAGCCGGAGACCGCCGCCGCCGAGCAGATGGAGATCGAACTGCGCCTGAAGGACACCAAGAACGCGCTCTCGAGCGGGTTCTTCTTCTACCTGCGCGGGACAGTGGTGGTCTTCGCGCGCACCGACGCGCAGGCCCTGCAACTGGCCGCCGATTACCTGGAACGCGTGGCGGCGCTGCGCGGGGACGGCGCCTTTCTGGACGCCTACGACTCCACCCGCATCAACTTCGACGCCAACTCCCTCTACGGCTGCATGGGCCTGCTGGCGGCCTATCAGGCGCTGGGCGATCCCGACTACCTGACGCGGGTCAAGGAGTTCCTGACTTGGTTCGCCGGCATGCAGATGGC
>DATMAF010000495.1:0-4359 GCA_035560315.1 Terriglobia bacterium
GGTCCCCGGCCGCCTCAGCCCGCTGGTTGTCCGCCCCGCTCCGCGCGGGAAACCGCCTGCGCGTCCGTTTCATCCAGGCGCACTTGGGCGATGCGGTTATGGTCCACCTCCATGACCGTAAACCGCCAGTTCCCGTAAACAACGCTTTCGCCCGGACGAGGAATATGGCCCAACTGGTCCAGCAGAAATCCGGCCAGCGTTTCAAAGCCCTGTTCGCGCGGCAGCGCGATGTCGTACTGATTTTCGAGGTCGCGCAGGTTGACGCTGCCGTCCAGCACCAAGGTGCGCTCCCCCAGGCGCATGCCGGGAGGGCGTTCCCAGTCATACTCGTCCTGGATCTCGCCGACGATCTGCTCCAGCACGTCCTCGATCGTCACCAAGCCCACCGTGTTTCCAAATTCATCCACCACCAGCGCCATATGCCGCCGCCGGCGCTGAAACTCTTCCAGCAGTTGGTCGATTCGCTTGTTTTCCGGAACCACGGAAATGTCCCGAACCAGATTGCGCAGCACAAACGGCCGGCTGGGACGCCCGCTGCGGCGGTCGGCCTGCTGCTCGCGCCAGACGCGGAATAAATCCTTGGCATACAGCACCCCGATAATCTGCTCCGGCGTGTCCTCGTACACCGGCAGGCGGGAATGCAGTTCCTCCGTGATGACGCGCAGCAACTCTTCCAGCGTCGACTGCACCGGGACCGAGACAATGTTGTGCCGCGGCACCATGATTTCCCGCACCGCCACCTGCCGCAGGTCCAGCACGTTGTGGATCATCTCCTGTTGGTAGGCGGGCAGCGCGCCGCCGCGCACGCTGGCGTTCACCAGCAGCTTCAGCTCTTCCCCCGTGTAGGCATGAACCCGCGCCCCGCTGGGCTTGGCGCCCAGGTGTCTGGCCAGCGAATAGGCGGAGGCGTGCAGCACAACCTGGGGAATCCGGACCAGTTTCAGGAAAATCTTCATCGGCCAGGCGACCACCAGCGCCACCCGCTCGGCGCGCGCCAGCGCCACCTGCTTGGGGACCAGTTCGCCGAGGACCACGTGCAGAAACGTGAGACCGGCAAAGGCCACCGCAGTCGCCGTGGTGTGCAGCAGCAGCCGGCCGCCCCCGGCGTCAAAGCCGGGAATGCCCTGGAGCAGGCGGGCCACGGTCATTTCCCCCACCCAGCCCAGGGCCAGGCTGGTCAGCGTGATTCCCACCTGCGTCCCGCTGACCACCTCGTTCAGGCTTCCGATCAATTGCAGCGCGACCTCGGCCCGGGAGTCGCCGCGGGCCGCCCGTTGCTGCAACCACGTGCGCCGGGCGCTGACCAGCGCGAACTCGACCGTGGCGAAAAAGCCATTCGCCAGCAGGATGCATCCGATCGCCAAAATGTGAATGAGAGGAAAGGCAGGCATAAAGGGGCCGCCGGACCCCCGAGGTCCGCTTGGCCGTGGGGTCATTGTATCACAAGGGGGAGAGGCCCTCGGTCCGGCAGCGCCCCAACAACGTTAGCGGGCCAGGAGCGTCTTGATCTGGAGAGCGATCTCTTTCGCCGCCGGGTGCAACTCCACCACGTCCCCGCCCTCGCGCCCCGCCACCGGCAGGCCATCGCGGAACAGGACGCGGTTGGAAGCGATGGCGGCGATCTTCCGCCCCGGCGTAATCACGCCGGCCAGATTCAGCGGATCGGCGGCGGAGAGAACCGCCAGCCGACCCGGCGCCTGCTGGCGGCGCAGGGCTCGCAACTGCTGGACGGCTTCCGGCAGCGCGTACTGTTCGCCCGAGAAACCTGCCACAAACCGCCCGCCGCGAATCTCGCCGCGCGCCTCCAGGCGGCGGTAACAGTGCAACAGAGCGCGCCACGGCGGCAGGCCGCTTTCCCGTTCGAGGAGCTTCGGGAATACGACTCCATAACGGCGCAGCAGCTGTCGCGCCTGCATCGCAACGAGGTCTTCCGGGAACTCCTCCTCCGAAGCGGGCGGAGCCGTAGCGGCCATCTGGCGGCGCAGCGCCGACCATCGTCCGGCGGTGGGAGGCACGACGGGCAGGATGCCGGGGCGGCCATCTTTGTGCTGGGCCGCGCTGGTGCCCAGGCTCTTGGCCGGCGCGATGGCCAGCGCCCGCAACCCCGCAAAACCGTCGCCGGTAACCCATCCGGCGGCGATCAGTTCCCGCAGCCCGTTCTCCACTTCGGTCCGCAACAGGCCGGTGCCGCTGGTCAGCTCCTGGAAGAAACAGGCCCCCCGCGATTCCAGATATTCGAGGACCGCCTGCGCTGCGCTGCCCAGGCCCCGGCCGTTGCGGCCGCGCCAGGCGCCGGAAGCGGCGCGCAGCCATCGATTCATCTGCTCCCGGTAGAGCAGGGTCACGGGCGAAGAGCGGTGCGCCCCGCCGATGCGCCCTTCCGTTTCCGCCGGCGGATACAGGCGCAGCCAAGCCAGCTCCCCGGAGAGGCACAGCTGATCCATCCAGGCCGGATCGTAACGCGCCATGCGCGCCGGCAAGACGCTTTCTTCCCATGCCGCCGCCGGAATTTCAAAGCCCTGCAACATCCCCACGAGGGCCGAAAGGCCCAACGGACCCTCCACGCGGTGGTCGGCGTCCACATGCTGCCAGGCGAAAAGAAACCGCAGGAACTCCGCCGCCGAAACAGGCTCGATCTCCTTGCGCAGGCGATCCAGCATGGCGCGGTGGATGCGGGCCAGCAGGCGGCGGTCGCACCACTGCCTCTCCGCGCCGCCGGAAAAGCGGCCCCGCAAGACGCCGCCTTCTTTTTCCAGCGCCAGCAGCGCCGCGGCAACGGCGGCCGGCTCCAGCCGCATCGAGGCGGCCAGGGCGCGCTCCGTGATCGGGCCGCTGATCTCCAGGCGCCCGCGAACGATCTCGACCAACGCCTCCTCGCGCCTCCAGGCGCGCGCCATTTCCCGCGCCGGCGCGGCGATGTCGGGCTCATAGGCGGCGCCGGGATAAACGGCGTCGAATTGGGGCTTGCGCTCCGCGGCAATCCAGAGCGGCGGTCCCGGGCCCACGCGCACCGCTGCCGCGCGGCGCGCGGCGGCCAGTTCTGCGAACAGCGGGCGCCATGGCGGATGCTCGTGCGGAGCCAGAAACCCGCAAAGCAACAGGGCGTCGTGCAATTCCTCGGCGTTTTCGGCCTGCGGAGCTGCCTGCTGCCGGATGAGTTCGATCGCGTGCGGATCGAGCGTTCCCAGTTCGTCCGCGGAGGGATAGTCGAGCGCGCGGCGCGTTTGCACGGCGCGCGTCCGCCGCTCCTCGAGCGGGGCATCATCGAGGAACGCGTAGGGCCGCGCGTTGAGAATCTCATGGGCCAGCGGCGACGGTTCCGTGGTATCGCAAGCCACCAACCGGATGTTTCCCGCTTCCATGTCGCCCAGCAGCTTCAGAAATCCCTCGAGGTCCATGGCCTCCGTCAGGCAGTCCTGCAGCGTCTGCCGGACCAGCGGATGGTCGGGAATCTCGATGTCGCCAGTGATGTTCTCCAGGCATGCGGCGCTGTCGGGAAACACCGCCGCCAGCAGATCGTCCGCCTTCATGCGCAGCAGCGCCGGCGGAACCCGCCGGCCGCCGGCGTGCCGCAGGATGGCCAGCGAGCGCATGGCGTTCCAGCGCCACCGCGTGAGGAACATGGGCGCGGCCAGCAGCGCCTGCACCAGAAGCTGCTCCGCCGACTTGCTGTGCAGGAAGGAGAAGACATCCTCCAACGGAAAACTGTGCTGCAAGCCGAGCGAGAGAACGATGGCGTCTTCGTTGGCGGCGGCTTGCAGTTCGAAGTTGAAGCTGCGGCAGAAGCGCTTGCGCAGCGCCAGGCCCCAGGCGCGATTGATGCGGCCGCCGAAAGGCGCGTGGACCACCAGTTGCATACCCCCGGTGGCGTCGAAGAAGCGTTCCAGCACCAGCGTCTTCTGCGTCGGAACCACGCCGAGCACGGCGCGGGCGGCGGCCAGGTATTCCACCACCTCCGCGGCTTGGGAGGCCGTCAGACCGGCCTGTTCCATCAGCCACTGCGCCGCGCGATCCGGCTGCTCCAGGCGTTGGGCGACTTCTTCGCGCAGCGCGGAGACTTCGGCGGACAGCTCCGCCGTGCGCGCCGGGGCCTCGCCCAGCCAGAAGGGGATCGTGGGCGGCTCCCCGTGGGCATCCTCCACGCGCAGGGTTCCCTGCTCCAGGCGCAGAATTTTCCAGGCGGTGTTGCCCAGCAGGAAAATGTCGCCCGGGATGCTTTCGATGGCGAAGTCCTCGTTCACCGTGCCAACCAAGACGCCCTCCGGCTCCTGGATCACCTGATAATCGGCGGTGTCCGGGATGGCGCCGCCGGAGGTGATGGCGGCCAACCGCGCGCCGCGCCGGGCGCGGATGCGGCCT
>DATMAF010000496.1:0-3885 GCA_035560315.1 Terriglobia bacterium
GCGGGTTGTGAAATCCGACCACGTGTCCCACGGACTGGCGCTGCCACCCAAAGGACGGCTGGAAAAGCCTCTGCCCGCGGCCACCGCGGATCGCGTCGAAGAGGCGCTCGCCTGGCCGCAACCCGCGGCGGAGTGGAGCCGTCTCCGTTTGGAGCGGCTGCGCGAAGGCCGGGGCGAGGCGTTCGACGCCGAACTCCAGCGCGTGGCTGGCGACCCCCGCCGGCCGGCCAAAGATCGTCTCAATGCCATCCGGCTCCTTGCCGCCAACGCCCCGCGTTTGCCGGAGGCGTTCCTAATGGACCTGGCCGGTGACAGCCTCGCCGAGGTCCGCAGCCAGGCAGCCTGGTTGGCGGGGCTTCGACCGGCCGTGACGCTGGCACCGGTGTTGGGAAGGTTGCTGGAGGATGAGGATCCCTTCGTGCGCCGACGTGCGGCGGAATCCCTGACGCGGGCGACTTCGGGTGAAGTGATCGCACCGTTGGTGGCGCGGTTGAATGATCCGGACCGCCTCGTCCGCTACGTGGCGATGGTGGCGCTGTCGCATCATCGCACCGGCGAGTGGATCGAAGCGGCGCTGCGCGCTGCCTCACCCCAGGCGCGCATGCGCGCGCTCGTCGCAGCCCATTTGCGCCGCGAGCCGGTGGCGGATGACCGAGCCGCCACGGTGATGAGTAGCCTGCTCGGCGAGGAACTGGTCTCCGCCGAGGATCAACTTGACCGTCTGCGGCTGCTCGGACTGGTGCGGTCCGGACTGGAGTCGCGCCCGGAACTCAAGAGCCGGGTCAGCAGCTTTCTGCTCGACCGGTTTCCGTCGCCGCATGCCCCGGTTCGCTTCGAGCAGGCGCGGTTGCTGGGCGAATACCGGGTGGAGGCGGCCTTCGGGCGGCTGTTGGCGGCGCTTGAGGCGGAGCCTGATCCGGTGGTGCAGTTCCATCTCGCTCAGGCGCTCGGGCGGCTGCCGCGCGGCTGGACGGAGGCGGAGCAGGCGCGGCTGGTAAAATGGCTGCATCGGACGCAGGCCGGCTGGTTCGCCGACCTGGGGGACAAAGGCTTCGAGTTTCCGGCCTTTTGGAACACCGTTCTGGAATCGCTGGTGGCGCATCACGCGCCGGCGCTGACCCGTGACCTGGCGCCGATCGACTTCGGCAGCGCGCTGGGCGGCGCGCTGATGGACGCGCTGGCGGCCGTGCCGGAGAAGGCCGGGCAGTTGATGGCCATCTACCGGGCGAACACCAACGCGATGGTGCAACGCAGGGCGCTGCTCGCTCTCGGGCGTTCCGGCGGAGAGCGGGCGCAACGGTTCCTGCTGACGGAGTACCACCGGCTCTCCAGCGCCGGTGCGAACGACGCCGCTCTGGCGTCCGCCATCCTGCGAGGCTGGGCGGAAAAGCCGGACGCGGTGACGATGCCCTTTCTCGTGCACGAGGGATTGTTCCACGACGATGCCGAAGTGGTGCGCGCGGCGGCGGCCGCGGTGGTGCGGGCGCCGGCGCTGGCCCGGCGCGTTCTCGCCGAGGGCGAGGGGCCGGTGGGGCGGGAGCCGCAGGCCCTGCTGGCGGAGGAGCTGATGACCGAGATGATGCGGCGGCCCCAATTGTTTCGCGCCTACGATCAGGTGCTGGCGGTGGGCGCGGGCCTCAAGCGCGAGCAGGGCGCAGACCGCGGCCGGCTGGATGACGCGGCGCGGCAGGCCGGTCTGCAATTCTGGCGGGACTGGTTCCGGCAGCAATTCAAGCGCGAGTTCCAGCCGGTGGCGGAGTCGGAACCGGGCCGCAGCGACGAGGCACTCCACCGGTTTCTTCTCAGTGACGCCGTCCGGGGCGGCGATGCGCAACGGGGCCGGCGCGTTTATGAAAAGGCCCAGTGCCACACCTGCCACGGTGGCGCCGGCGAGACGCGGGCCGCGCTCTTCGGGCCGGACCTGGCAGGAGTGACGCGGCGGTTGTCGCGGGCGGAGGTGGCCGATTCGCTCGTCTATCCCTCCAAACAGGTGGCCGAGCGGTTCAAGGCGGTGGAGATCGAACTGCAGGACGGCGAAGTGCTCTCGGGCTTCGTCACGGAGCAAACGGGCGAGCATGTGGTGCTGGCCGAACGCGAACGGGTGCGGCGCATCCCGCGCGGCAGCATCAAGGCACAGCGGCCGCAGGCGGCATCGCTGATGCCCGCCGGATTGCTGGCCGGGCTTGATTGGGAGGAGATTCGCGACCTGGTCGCGTTTCTCGAGGAGGGGCAGCCGCCGCCGGCCCGGTGATGCCAGGGCCGCATCGCGCGTATCTGCCATGATCATCTGCCTCAATGGCGCCTTCGTTCCGGAGGAGAAGGCGTGCGTCTCGGTGCTGGACCGGGGCTTCCTTTACGGCGATGGCTTGTTTGAGACGCTGCTGCTGCGCAGTGGCCGACCTTTCCGCTGGGAGGCTCATGTGGCGCGCTTCGAGCAAGGGGCGAGATTGCTCGGCATTGCGCCGCCCGCCGCTGGCGATGACCTGCGCGCCTGGGTGGCCCGGTTGGTGGAGTTGAACGGCATGCCGGACGCCATCGCTCGGATCGCCCTGACGCGCGGCGTTGGGTTGCGGGGTTATTCGCCTCGTGGTGCGGCGGCGCCCACGCTGGTCATCACACTGCACCCCGCTCCCGTGGTGGATGTGGAAACGCCGGTGGCATGGCGGCTGCACTGCGCTTCGCTGCGGGTGGCGGAAACTGGCCTGCCTTCGGCGCTGAAGACGTCCAGCAAGGTGGCGCATGTCCTCGCCCGTGCCGAGGCCGAGGCGGCGGGCGCGGACGAGGCGCTGCTGCTCAACACACGGGGTGAAGTGGTGGAAGCGGCGGCGGCAAACCTGTTTTGGATTGAGAACGCCACGGTGATGACCCCGCCTCTCTCCAGTGGCGCGCTGGCCGGCGTGACGCGGGAGGCGGTGATGGAGCTTTGCCGCAAGCAGCAATGGGCGCTGGCAGAGGCCGACGCACTGCCCGGGCGCTTGCTCGGAGCGGAGGCGGTGTTCCTGACGCTGACGTCGCTGGGCATTGTCGAGGCCGTCAGCTTGGATGGGCGGCCGCTGAAGCGCTGCGCACGTGTGCACCAACTGCACCGGGCCTACCAGGATCTCCTGCGACAGGAGCCATGACGCGCCCGCTCCGGTTTGGGTAGCGTCGGTTTGGAGGGCAGGACGGACAGGGAGGATGGAGCGCGATCGACCTTGCCAGCCGCCGTCCGAATGCCTCTACTCGGGTCGTGTCCGCTCATGAAAATGATCCGCTCGATCTCGAGCGGGTGGATCGCGAGATCCGCATCAACCGGATGGAAGAGGAACTGCGGCAGTTGTCCGGCGACGCAATGCGGACGGGGGAGTCGGCGGCCGACTGTCCGCCCGAGGTGCGGGAGAAGTTCCTCGAACACGTGCTCAAGTTCGAGCGGGGCGAGTGGACCACCCATGCCGAATTGCTGCGGGGGATCGGCATCGAACTGCCGCCGCCGGACGAGCTGGATGATGCCGGCGTGACGGCGAAGCTCTGGGAGGTCATCCGTGGGCTGGAGCGGCTGCACACGTTTCTGTATTCCACCGATCACCTCGACGACCGCGCCCTTTACACCCTGCTGTGGGCCGAGGCGCTGCGGGAACGCACGGTGGACATGTCGGATGAGCCGACCGGGGCGTGCCACTTGAACTTGATCGGGAGCGGCAGCGCCGAGGACACGAATCTGTATTTGAAATACTACGCGGACGAGGCGTCCCGGCAGCGCTGGCAACGGCAGTTTCCGAACGACGTGTTGCCGCCGCACGAGGATCCGCCGCACGACCGGGACCGGCATTTGCCGCGACGTTGACGGCGTGGCCGGAATTCCCCGGGGCCAAGGCCGCGAGCCCGATCCATCATTCATCCCATGAG
>DATMAF010000497.1:0-3419 GCA_035560315.1 Terriglobia bacterium
CGGCTGCCCGCCGATCCGTTGTCCCAATCGGAACTGCCCGTCCAGTTCGAGGAATCATCCACGGTTTTTGAGAGCGTATAGGAAGTCTGTAGCTGCAGCCCCCCAGACATTCGTTTCTTCACCGTAACCAGCAAGGCGTGGTAGTCGCTGGTCACATCGCTGAAGCGCGGGCGAATGCGGCCAAAGCCGGGGCTGATCAGGGGAGCATTGGAGGGAATAAAGATTCTTCCGTTCCGGACTTCGTGCACCCGGGCATTCATGGACGTCACTACGCGGAACAGATGCGTGCCGCGGCTGGCTGCATATCCGGTGGTGACGCCGAGCCCCCCCGGCAACTCCTGCTGGATCTCAAAACTCCACTTGAACACCGTCGGCTGCTCGGGAATGTACTGAAAGCCTTCGATGTTGGGCTGGCCCGCCAGCAGACTCTGCTGGGTGTAGTAGGCGTCCGGGAAGCGGGGGTTGTTGGTCAAATTCTGCCCCACCTGCAAGACCTGGCCGGTTGCCGGATCAATGTTGCCGGCCGTGGGAACCGCGCCCGTGATATTGCCCACCACATAGAACGGAGGCGAAGAGAGGAAGGAAAACGCGTAAGCGCCGGCGTTGATCTGGTCGTGGAAAATGCCGGCTCCGGTTCGGATGGAGATCTTGCCGGCGCCGAACGGATCCCAGGCAATCCCAATCCGAGGCGCAAAATTTTTCAGCGACGGATTGAGAAAGGTGGGGTTGCCCAGAACCAGGTTGGCCATGGTCTGCCCCGGCTTGGTGAAGTCCCGCAGCGTGCTGACCCGGCCGTCCTGGACCGAAGGCACGGTGATGAATTCATAGCGCAGGCCCAAGTTCAGCGTGAGTTTGGGGGAAATGCGCCAGTCATCCTGAATGTAAAGTCCGGTGAGGAGGTTGCGAATGTAGGAAACGTCCTGGGACTCGCGCGTGAGCGCGGTGAAGTTCCTCGCCATCCCGCGCAGGAAGTTGTCCACGCCCTGGCAGGTTCCCGTTCCGCACGCGGTTCCGCCATTCTGGAACTGGAAGCTTCCCTGGCCCTGGAAATGCCGGTTGGTGTAAAGAAAGTTTCGCTGGAAATTGAACCCAAACTTCCAACTATGGTTCCCGGCCGTGTAGAACAAGTCGTTCTTCACCTGGTAGGTCATGTTCATGTAATTGCGCGCGCCCTCGTTGCCATAGCCGCTGAGGGTGAGGCCCTGTACGCTGAACGCCCCAATGGTGCCGGGAAAGGATGTGAACTGGTAGCCGGCTGGAAGCGCAATCCCCTCGTGGATCACCGCGTCGGCGTCGGTGAGGTTGTTGCGCGCCCAGGATAGCAGCAGTTGGTTGATCAACTGGGCGGAAAACAGACGGGTATAGCCCAGGCTGGCGGACTGATTGCGCGAACGGTTGGTGCTGACAGCCGAGAGGTTTTGCCCATCCACCCGGTCCGCATCGGAGTAGGTGTAGCGGCCAAAAACGGAGTCCGCGTCCGAAATCTTATGGTCGCCGCGGAACGCGAAAAAGTCTTCGTTGGTGGGGCGGTTGAAGGGGTCAAAGAGCTCCTGGGTCCCGCCCACAAACAGCGTCCCGTTGGGGCTGGGAAGCGGATAGAAGTCCAGGAAGGGCTTCACCTGTGGAGCCACGTCGCGGTGCCGCACCACGTTGCCGTTGACATCCAGAATGTCGCCATTGCGCAGCCGGGCGGTGGGCACGTTAAAGGTGGTGTTATCCCCGAGGCGCTCCCGCAGTCCTTCGTAGCTGCCAAAGAAAAAAGCGCGGTCGCGGCGCAGCGGGCCACCCAAAGAACCTCCAAACTGGTTGCGCTTGAACTCGGGCTTTTCCTGCTCGTTCTTGTTATCCTCCCAGCGATTGGCGTCCAGATTGTCGTTGCGGAGGAAATTAAAAGCGGATCCATGAATCGTGTTGGTGCCGGACTTCGTAACCGCGTTGAACACACCGCCGCTGTGCTTGCCGTACTCGGCGCTGTAGGCATTGATCACGACGTTGAATTCCTTGATGGTTTCCGCCCCCATCAGGTTCTGGCTGGCGCTGCCGGCGGCTCCGCCGAGGTCGTTGATGTCGGCGCCATCCACTTGAAAGAGGTTGGTGTTGTAGCGGGTGCCCGAAATGACCAGCTTGGCGCCCATGCCCTTGCTGGCGCTGGATTCTCCGGTGGGCGCCAGCAGGACTCCGGAGTGCAACGGCGCCAGCTCGATCAGGCTACGACTGTTGAGCGGCAAATCTTCCACCTGTCGCTCGCTCACCAGGCCGCTCACCACCGCGTTCGTGGTTTCCACCAGCGGCGCCTCGGCCGTCACCTCCACCCGCTCGCTTACGGCGCCAACCTTCATGCTGAAATCCATCACGGCCGCCTGACCGACGTTGACCGTCAGGCCGCGGCGCACCTCGGTCTGAAAGCCGCTGAGCAAGGCGGTCAGATCATAAACGCCCGGCGTGAGGTTGGGTGCCGTGTAATAGCCCCGCACATCGGTAACCACCGTCCGGGCCACGCCGGTGCCGGTATTGTGGATCTGAATCGTGGTGCCCGGCAGCACCGCGCCGGAACTGTCCCGCACAGTTCCGGAAACGCTCCCCGTGATGACTTGACCGAACGAGATGCCGCAGAGGATCCCCGCGGCCACCATGATACGCAGCCCACGTAGCATCATGTTTGTCCCCTTTCGTTCCGAAAAAAAACGGCTCCACGGCCGGAAGAAAGCCGCCGGAATCGACCGCGTGTTCTCCACGGGCCGCGTGCGTCTGGTTTCCGATGCGGCGGTTATATCGCAGGCGGCCGCTGCCAAGCCAAGATTTTGTTGGTATATCACTAAGACGATCTGAGTATCAGTCCCGCTCCGGCACGCGGACCAAAAGCAACAGGCCCTCCCCGACGGGAGGGCCTGTTACACGACACGCCTCGGAGGCGAAGGCTAGAAGGCTTCCGGAACGTGGAACGTCAGCAGCGCATTGAGCGTCTTGTCGGAGACCATGACGGTCTTGCTCCGGGGATCGACCGCCACGCCGCGGGCGTCGCTGAGCAGACCATTCGGACCGCCGATCGTAAAGCGGGGCTCCACGTCGCCCTCATCGTAGATGCTCCACACGCCGACGTAATCCTCCTTTGCATACCGGCCTCCGGGGCGAACGGCGGCGAAGATGGTTCCCGACTGCGGGTTCATCGTCAGCAGCCCCGCATCTTTGGCCGCCTGGCTGGTAATCACCCGCAGGGGCTTGTCCATCCCCTGGGCCAGCCGGTGGTAGATGCGGATGCCGTCGTTAAACGAGCCGATCAGGAGATTGTGGACCGGGTCCACCGTGATGCGGCCCGCGTCCACGTCGTTCTGGCCCGGCACGCCCAGGATGCGTTTGGGCGCCGCGTCGCCGTTCACATCCCGGTCGAAAACCAGAATGCGATTGTCCTGCGGAACGAA
>DATMAF010000498.1:0-10852 GCA_035560315.1 Terriglobia bacterium
AAGGATCACGATCCTGCCGTCGTTGCGGGTGCGCGGCCGGGGATAAAAAATGGCCGGATCGACGTGGTTCAGGAACACCGTGCAGCGTTCCGCCTCCACCGACCGCGCCGTCAGCGTCTGGTGCCAGAGATGGTTGGAGACGATGACGTGGTCCGCGAAGGCCATCGACCGCTTCTCGATCCGCCGGAGCAGCTTCACCACCAGGTGGTTGGAGCCGGCCGCAAACTTGTTGGCGTAAAGCTCCGGCACAATGTCGTGAATGTCCAGGATCAGCCGCGCCCCGGTCCACTTGGGATACCAGGCGGCAAACACCAGCGAGTCGGGGATGTTGTGCACGTGGACCAGGTCGTAGCGGATGCGGTGATGGCGGCGCGTCAGCAGCGCCGCAGCCCCCAGATGGAAGCGGAGCAGCCGCCAGCCGTAGGCCAGCTTGTGCCGCTCGTCGCGTCGCCGGCGCTGGATGCGGAACACGTTGACGCCTTCGATCTGCTCCTCGGCCGGCTGGGCCTGCTTGCCCGCCAGCGAGATCACCTCCACCAGGTCGCCCCGCTTCGCCAGCGCCTCGGCGTAGCGACGCACCCGCCCGTCGGACTCGTAGTCGCTGTACGTGACCATGCAGACCTTCTTGCGGGAGTTGCGCGCCTGCGGCTCCATGTGGGCGCGGTAGTGGCGCGCCACCTCGCGCGGCAGCGCCTGCCAGTATTGTCCCGCGTAGCGGGTGCGCAGGTATTCGAGCAGTTCCTCGTAGCGCGCCGCGGGATACTCGTCCCAGGACGGCTCGCTTCCGGGAAAACAAATGTAGTCGGGGTGCGTCGTCAGCAGGAGCATGCCGCCGCGCTCCGCGATCCAGTCGGTTTTCCGCTTCCAAAGCTCGATGGTCTTCTCGCGCAGAATCACGAACAGCGTGAAGTCCTGCACCAGGGTGTAGGGCAACTCCACAAAGCCGCTGCCCCCCGGCCCCGGCACCCAGAAGGGAAAGATCGTCCCCATGCCGTCCGGCTCCGGCTCGAAGGGGTCGGTGTCAAACGTCGAGGCGTCGTATTCCACGCCCAGGTCGTGCAGCCACGGCAGGCGGTGCTGCATGTAGGGCGAGCGGAAGCCGGCGATATTCCACTTGCGCAGGTACTCGCGGATGCGCGCCGCTTTCCGCAAGAATCCCTTTTTGGAGGCGTACAGCTTGCCGTCGTGCTCCAGCCCGTGAATGCCGGCCTCAAAGCCGGCCTGCTCCAGCGCCTGCCGCAGGGCGTCCGGCACGCGGTATTCGCCCTCCGGGACGAAATTGAAGCAGGAGCGGAAGCCGTGCGCCTGCTCCAGGCGCATCAGCCGCTCGACGCGCGCCAGCCCCTTGCGGCCTTCCACGTCGTGTGTCAGCACCACCGCAAAGCGCTTGCCCTCCGGCCAGCCCGGCCAGCCCGGCGGCGTGCGGCCCGCCTTGGGGTCGATGGGCCAGACGTCCGCGAAGCTCCGCCGCCGCCGGCGCGCCCGCCAGCGGCGCAGGCCGATGCGCACGTCCAGCGGCACGTACTGCTTCAGAAAATAGTAGGCATGGTTCAGGCTTAGCATGGGAACAATCCGCCGGCGGGCGGCTTGCGCTTTGCGCCCCGCGTATCCTCCGGCTACGGCGCGGCCGCCTCCCGCGGCGCTTCCGCGGTCCGGCGCACCCCCGCCTGCCATCTCTCAGAGCGCTCCAGCAAATGAATAATCGGCACTAGCACCGCCAGTCCTAGCAAAAAAAACAAGATCCCGCCGGAGGTGTGCAGCGGCCCCCTCAGGAAATCCATGCTGACGTAGGCCGAAAGCAGCGTGATGGCAACGATGCGGACCGCGTTCTTGAAGATCAGGATCGGGATGGTGGCCAGGATCAAAAAGACCTTGCGCGAAAACGTCCGCAGAAAGACCTGCCCCATCAGCAGCCCCAGGATCAGCAGCGCAGTGCTGGAGCGGATGCCGCTGCACTGCTCCGCCACCTCCACCGTCAGCCCGGGTACGGTGAAGTAAAAACCGTCGCGGAAAACCGGCACGCCGCTCAGGCGAAACAGCAGGTAGGAGGCGTCCGCCGAGCCTTGTTGCAGGGCGAAGACAATCCAGGCCAGCCACGACGCCGGCGCCGGAACCATCAGCAGCAGGAAGAACAGCGGGAAGGCCGCCACGCGGAACGGCTGCGCCCCGTAAATCCCCAGGAATCCCGCCACCCA
This sequence comes from Terriglobia bacterium, assembly GCA_035560315.1. Classification (GTDB taxonomy): domain Bacteria; phylum Acidobacteriota; class Terriglobia; order 2-12-FULL-54-10; family 2-12-FULL-54-10; genus DATMAF01. The sequence goes on from DATMAF010000498.1 coordinate 2,196, forward strand.
CAGCAGCGCAATGGCCAGAATCTGGAGCGAAAAGTAGCCGTCCGAAACGGTCTCCGAGCGGCTCCGGGCAAACCAGAACAGCCCTCCCGCCAGCGCCAGCAGCGGCGCCGCGTATTTCCAGCCCGGCTCGACCTTCTGAAAGATGCGGAAGCGGTCGATCCAGTAAATAAAGAAGGCGCTGATGGCCGGAATCACCAGGATGTGCGAGTACTCGTCGTAGGAGAGCGCCTGGCCCAGCAGCGCGCGAAGCGGCTGGAAAAACACCACCGCGGTCGCCAGCACAAACAGCAGATAATGCTTGTCGCTTCGTTTCATGTAGTCCCGCTTTCCGGCAGACATTCTACCAGCTTGCCGAGGCGCTGGTGAAAAGGGATCATTGCGGGCGCGGCGAAGGGCAGGCTTGCCCCGGGTCCCCCAAGGCGTCAGCGCCAGCGTCCGCGCCGGCAAGCGGGGCCTTTGCGCCGCGCCTTCCGGCGTACTCCTCAAAAAGCCGCAGCACGGCCCGCTGCACTTCCGGGATGCGCTGTTGTAAATGACGCCGCAGCGCCGCTCGGTTGTCGAACGCCTTGCCGGCCAACTCCAGAATCTCAGCGCGGTCCATCCTCCGGGCGTCGGCCACCAGCGAGTCTGCGCCCACCGTCTCGAGCACGCCCTGGAACTTGTCGCTGTAGGCGATGGCCACCGCCGGGATGTGCTGCGAAAGCGCCGCGATGCAGGCGTGCATGCGCGAGCCCACGAAGAAATCGCACTGCCCGATGATGTGCTTGATCTCGCTCTGGTCGTAGCGGCCCCGGAGCAGGCCGATCCGCCCGGCGTATTTCGACGCCAAAGCCTCGTACACTCTCTCGCAGGCCGGCGGGTCGCTCTCGCCTTCGGTCCCGAAGACGTGCGGGATCAGCAGCACGTCCGCGCCTTTCCGGGCGATCAGGTGCTCCACCAGCGCCGCGATCAGCTCGCGGTATTGCGACTTCAGCCCGAACATGTTATCGCGCGTGTAGCCGCCGATATAGAGCAGGCCGCTGACGTTCACGCCCGCCAGCGGCCGCCCGGAGCGGCCCGGCTCCGGCAGGCCGAGGATGTCGGTGCGGGCCGGCGCGCGCGGCTCCAGCACGAAGGCCACGTCGGGCGAAAAGCGCACCTTGCCGGCGTGCCGGGGACCGAGCAGCGCCTGCATGTTCCGCGGCCCAAGATGGTCCCGCGAATAGACCGCCTCGGCGCGCCGGAGGATGTACCGCGCCACCGCCCGCACCGCGCGACTCCGGTACGGCCCCAGCGTCTGCGGCAGCAGCACCAGCCGCTTGCCCAGCAGCAGCACCAGCAACTGCGGCAGGGATGCGATAAGGAACCTGTGCAACCCGTATATATCGCTGAAGCTGTCCCCGCCCGACATGCAGGCGAACAGATCGCCATCGTCGATCTGCCGCAACACCGCGTTGCTTCGGACCAGCTTTTTCCGGAGCGATCGGGAAGGCGCCAGCTTCGACGCCAGCGCCAGCGCCAGAAGAACTGCGATGTTGTTGGGGAGGTAGAATTTCTTCGAGAATCGCATGTTGATGGAGGGAAGCAAGAGTTCCTTGCCTCGCACCACAACCGGTTGCGCGATTCGTTCTTTGGCATAGCCCAACAGCGAGATTTTCGCCTCGGGAAGCCCGTGCAAAATGCAGGTAATCGACCCCACCGCCAGGGCGCTCACACCCATGTTGCCGGTATTGAAGCTCGCCCCCATCAGAAAGACTTTCGGCGGAGCCGCTTTTGTGAGCGGCTGTTCCGGCATCAAAAGTGCGGCTTCGGTTGGCAGGGTTTGCTCCTCTCGAAGAAGTTGTCCCGCAAAAGAAAGTTTTGACGCAGTTTGCATGGACACAGCTTCCGCCGCGCCGACACAGCGGCTAACCTCAGAGGCTTCCGCTCCTGAGGTTCGTTCTTGCTCTACAGGTTGCAAGCACTGCGCATGGTGATGAGACAGTCTCCCCAGCGACGGATTGTCCACTCCGCACCCGGCCTACTTTGCGCTGGGAACTGCCACCGGCTCCGCCGGGCTTGCCCCCACGGTTGTAGGCGCCAGCGCTGTCGCCGTCGGCGGATCCTCCGATGGAGCTTCCTCCAGAGGCCGGCAGAAGCTTTCCAGCTCGCCAATCAGTTCCGGCATCGACTTCAGCCACCACTGCGAGGCCAGCAGTTCCGCGATGGTTTCCTTGCTGAACCGGTAGCCTGCGATTCGCCCCGGATGGCCCACGACGATGGCATAGGGCGGAACGTCTTTATGCACCACCGCGCCAGCGCCGATCACTGCCCCATCTCCGATCTTGCGCACGCTGGGCAAAATGATGCTGTTATGACCCATCCAGACGTCGTTGCCCACCTCCAGGCCGGGACGGCGGATCAAGTCCCTGGCTACGATTCCATACCGCCGGTTGAAGAAATAGGGATGCGTGGACTTCAGCTTCATCGGGTGGTCCGCGTTAAAGGCTCTCGCCGTCCAGTTGATGGAATTGAACCGCCCGATCCTGGTTCCCCAGCGGAACGCTCCGGGTACGAACGGCGCTCCTCCGGTGTACAAGCCGATCTCTACGCCATGATATTTGCGCATGATCTCCCGCAGGGTCAGCGACAGTCCTTCTCCTCCCTCCAGGCGGTCGGCCAGGGACCGCAGGAGCGACCGCGCGAATCCTAGCGGCAAAAGCCCGTAAAGCTTTACGAGGAGAGGGCCCAGCCAGGAACGAATCCCATTGGGATGCCTCATGATCGGATTATCCCTCAACTGCCCGCTAGAAACCAAAGCGGCCTCCACCGTATTCATCGTAACCTCACATTCTGCCAGGCGCGCCTGACCTGCCGCTTGCCTTGCCTCCATGCCAGGGGGAAAACCGGATCAGACCGCGGGGGATGAGACGTTCTCAAAATTGCCGCTTTTGACTCGTCTCCGGAGAAGCGACTGCTTCACAGTCTCCTCTTGCGGCGCCGCTGCCTGTCAGCAGGGGATGCCGCCACGGATCTTCCGTCAGCGGCGCACACATCTCCGCCATGTATCGGGCGCATTCCTCCGCCGGCCGCTCCCACCAGCGGCTGGCCAGAATCAGCTCCCGCACCTCTTTTGGAAACCGGAATCGCAGCAGCCTCGCCGGAACGCCGGCCACCACCGCGAAATCCGGAACGTCCTTGGTCACCACCGCTCCCGCTCCCACAACCGCTCCGATTCCGATGCGGGAACAACCCGGCGTGATAATCGTGTCCGTTCCGATCCAGGCGTCGTGCCCGATCTCCAGCGTTCCGCTCTCAACGGTGTCTTCCGCCAGAAACTTAAGGTTTTTGTTGAAGAAAAACGGATGCGTTGATAGACGGTCTGTGGGGTGGTCGCGAAGATAGATTTTTACGCCGGGGGCAATCGACACATAACGGCCTATCACAACGCCGGCGGGGAACCGGCCCGGAATCAGACAGGGACCATAGGAGTACACCCCCACCTTGACGCCGTGATACGCTTCCAGGATTCGCCGGGCAGTGCCTGAATAGAACTGATCCCTTTCCAATCGAGTTGCTACCTCAACAACCAACTTTTGCATGCGTCGCGAAGGAAGCTTAGGATAAATTCTGAACAAAATCGAACTGAACCACGAGTATCGCAATTCCTGGTTTCGTCCTGAACCACTGAGGGGTTGAGTAGTCATATAGCTACGGTGCTGGGGGGGAATTCTCAATATTCGTACGAAGAGCAACTGCTGGCGAAAACGATCGCCACAAAGCGGCGCGAAGTGCCGAAAAATAAGTCAACGCTACTCCCATAAGTAGCGTAATCACGAGAACTGCCTCAAAAGTAGCTACCATCCAGTTTAACGAAGCCAATCCTCCCCAAACAATCATTCCCGCAATGGCCGTGCCTCCAACGTAAATACCACATCCTCTCCAAGCGATGAGCGACGAAACCCCGTGCCGCGCTTTTAACCGCGCCACGCAGACAAGCATTGCAAGCAATTCACCAACCAATCCGCAAACGGCAATGGAGGGAAGTCCCAGCCCAGCCCCAACAGAGAAAAGCATGGCGGGCAGGGCCACGGAGCGAGCGATGTTGGAGGCCATCGCATTCTTGGTGTCCCCCAGCGCCATGGCTGCCAGCGTCGGCGCGATGCGCAGCGTTCGCAAGCCCCACATGGCTCCCAGGATACCAATGAACGCGCTAGCGGCGGCGTATTTCTCCCCGAAGATCAGCGTGACCAAAGCCCCGCCCGCGATGATGAACCCCACGGCGGTGGCCAGCCCGGCCATTGTGATCGCCTGGGTGCAAAGCTCGTAGCGTCTATGGAACTCCTCCCGCGCCGTCTGCGCCTGCGACAGCACGGGAAGGAACAGATTGGACATAATATTGGCCACCACCATGGTGGGGGCCATGGTGAGGGAAAAGGCCACCGAGTAGACGCCCAGGTCGGCCAGCGTGAAGCTGCTGGCCGGAAACAGCTTCTGCGCCGAACCGATCACGAAGCGGTCGCCGTCGAAAATAATGAACATCAGGATGCCGTTGACCAGCAGCGGCCAGCCAAAGGCGGCGATCCGCCGGGCGTAGGCCGCATCCCAGCTCCAGCCGTAGGGCCGCTCCGCCACCACGTGCGAGCCGAGAGTCGCCAGCGCCGTTTGCAGCACCAGCAGCCACAGCATCGCCTGATAGTCGCGGAAGTAGTCCGCCAGAGGCCAGGCCGCCAGCAGCACCAGCACGTTGGAGGCGATGTTGACCGCGACCATCGGCCCGAAGTTCATCGCCCGCTGGACGCGGTGCATGTCCAGGTGCATGAAGCCCTTCAGCAGCGGCACCACTGCCAGGCAGCGGAACGCCCAGGCCGTCTCCGGGGCTCCGAACAGGCCGGCGATCGGCCCGGCCAGCAGGAAAATCAAGGCGGCATTCAGCAGGCCCCGGCCGGCGCGCAGCAGGTGGGCCGTGCGCTGCAAGCGCGGCTCGTCGCCGTCCTTGGCCTGCACCAGCAGGATTTCCGAAGCCAGGTTGCTCACCATCTCGAACAGGCTGAAGGTGATCGCCAGCGTCGCCGCGATGCCAAAGTCCTCCGGGCTGATCAGCCGCGCCAGAATGACGTTTTTGAGGAACGAGCAGGCCTGCGCCACGCCCTGGTTGGCGCCCAGCTTCAGCCCCCCTTTCAGAATCAGCTTACGCAACGTCATTCTGGACCTTGCACTCTATTGTCTTCGGGGGATCGATACTTTTTTTCCGGTATATGTAATACACAGGCCCATTGCCAAAAGCCAATTTCTGAGCCGTGGGGTAAATCTTCTCAATGACTTCCGTGTAGTTCCTATACTGCTCCTTGTCATGAATCCTTATAATAATGGTCCCGTTGGGCGTAAGGTATCCTGGAAGCCTTTCCAGGAGGCGTGTAGCTTCATCTAAGCACAAGTAATACAGCGAATTGCTAGCGACAATTACATCATAGCGGGATAACGTGGTATAGTCTGCAATGTCGCAAACTTTCCATTCGCATTCTGGAATGCCTCTTGCCGCCGCGCGTTTTAATGCCTCGCTTGATACATCAACACCCGTGTAGTGGCCCTTCCATCCCCCGGCGCGAAGACAGGCCAACAAGGCACCGTTGGCGCAACCCAAATCGAGAACTCTTGACTCAGGCTGTAAAGTTTGAAGTAGAAGTTCGATCAGCTTCTGGGCTGGGCTACCTTTCTCCCACTTCGTTCTGCGGAAGTCAAGATTCCAAATCAACTTTTTTAACCATAACGGCCCGAATCGTCTTACATGTGCTAATGTTTCCATCGTATCCCTGACCAATTAGCAAAATTCACGAACGTTGAAAGGAAAACTGTGCCTTTGCCATTTTCAACCAGTATTGGAGAGAGTGCAGCCAGTCGTAGCCGCCTTCAAGCTTGGCCTGCAACAGCGCCGGATCATCCCCGCTGTTTACCGGCAGTCGCGGCAGAAAGTAGGGGTCCGACTCGCTTCCGGCGGTGCCCAGAATCGTAGACACCCCATGATCATACCCGCATTTCACCAGCAATTCCCGCAGCCGCCGGGTAAACTCCCGGTTCGTCTCCGGGAAGGCGTAAGGATAGGAGAAGGCCCGGACGGGCGCTCCCAGCTCCTGCTCGATGGCGTCCTGGGACTCGCTCACCTCCCGTTCCACCTCTGCCCATTCCAGGCGCTTCAACTCGGGATGGGTCGCGGTGTGGGAACCGAACTCGACGCCCTGCGCATGGAGCCGCCGCGCCTCGTCCCAGCTCAGGCAAGCGCGTCCGTTCAACTCCTTCCCGGTCCGCCCCGCCACCAGGAACACGGTGGCAGTGAATTCGTTCTCTGCGAGGATCGGGTAGGCGGTGGTGAGAAAGTCGCGGTAGCCATCATCAAATGTGATCACCACAGCCTTATCGGCCCGCCGGCCCTCGTGGATCAGCCGTAATGCCTGAGCCAGGCTGACGCTGCGGTAGCCCTGCTGACGGAGCCAGCACATCTGCTGCGCGAAGAGCTGGGGCGTGGTGTTGATGTCGTAATAAGGATGCCGGACCGGGCCGGAGCTCTCCGCCACGCTGTGGTACATCAGGATCGGCACCCGCGCGCCGCGCTGCCCGTTCCGCATCCGTGCCAGCGGATGGAACAGGCCCCTCGTGGCCAGCCGGTCAAGGCGCAAGGTCGGCATGCAACCTCTATTTTTTCGAGATAGTTGCGGCTCTGCAATAGCCCTATTGTCCTAGGGCCGAAGTGGGACCCAACTTCTCCCGGCTCGCCGCAGGCCGCCGCTCCCCGCCCCTGCTCTCCTTGCGGCCTAGAACCCTGTTTTCCATTTCGTAACAGCCCTGCCGGCGGCATGGACAATTGCTGCCAGAAAGGCTATTGTAGCCCTGTACCGTTTCATTCCCTTGGGGGTGCCGCCATGTTGCGCGCAGCGCCGAACCAACACCGGCCTTCCGCCAATCTTCTCGTGCTTCTGTTCTTGGGAACTATACCCGCATTCTCCGCCCAACACGAGGTCGGGCCAGGGAGGACATACACCACCATTCAAGCCTGCGTCGACGGCGCGGCCCCCGGAGACATCTGCAACGTCCATGGTGGTACGTATCCGGCTGGGGCTTCTGTATCGACAAGCAATATCACCATCCAATCTAATTCTGGAGAGCTTGTAACCATCGATTTGGACAATGCCACTGCAAGTTGTTTTTCAATTCTATCCACAACTTCAAACGTCACAATCACAGGCTTCACCTGCACACGCTGGGGGAATTCCTCCACTGTGCTGCCAGCTATAAATCTAAATGCAAGCCAGGGAGCGCGAGTTCAGAACAATATCCTGCATAGCGGATTTGGGCCGGGGGTCTATTGCAACGGGTGCAAGAATGTTCTTATTGATGGCAACGAGATCTTTGGCACACGGCTTCGGACTGATGGAGGCGGAATCAGTTCGGATGGTGTCACACTAATTGGCTGCGGCTCTTTAAATAATACCTATGAAAAAGGATGCCGAATTACAAACAACTCCATCCACGATAACGGCACAGATGGAATAAAGATTCAAGGGCAATACTTCACGATAACGGGGAACAATGTTTTCAATAATGTGACCACGGTTGCAAATCACCCAGACGGGCTGCAAGTATTAGAACTGGTCACGGGCACACAACACCTTCGTGTTGGAAATAATATTTTCAAGAACCATACCCAAAACATATTCATTGTTGGCACAACAACCAACAAGCTTTCTGATATTCATGTCTGGGGGAATATTGCTTACAACGATCCAGGAATTGTAAACGGTTTGAATATGGATACGTCGGGAGGTGTGAACCTAGATATTTCTGAAGGCTCCACTTGCGCGGGAGGTGTTTTTGTCTACAACAATTTCTTTGGCCGTTCGGCTAATCGGTCTGTTGACTTTGGTGGTTGCAGCGATGGTTCGGCCGAATTTAAAAACAATATAATTCATGACAACCTTGGCAATGGCTTTCTTGCGCCAGGTACGTCGCATTTCACTTCTGGCAAGTTAGACTATAACATATACTACGCCCCGAACCGATCGTATGTAATACTTTGGAATGGCGTGGCATATAGATCACTCGCTGCCTTTCAAGCTGCTGTACCGAATCAGGAAAGAAATGGAGTGGCTGGACCCGCTAACTTCATACAGGCACAAGCCGGGGACTTCCGTTTAGCAAGTGAGACCATTGGAAACGTTCGTGCCCCAGGCTTACCTTTACCAATCCTTTACAGTCTAGATCGTGAGGGAAACCAGCGAGGGGTAGATGGTTTTTGGGATCGTGGTGCTTTTGAATTTGTGTCTCCCACTCGCCCGAACCCTCCGCAGAACCTGCGCGCAGTAGCCCCCTAGCTAGGCGTTGCTTCTCGGCCGATCCTCCACCGGCCAGGCCGGTTCCAAGTCAGAATCAGCATCCATCGCCAGCAAGGGGTTTTCCTCACCGTGCTTCTGGAGAGCTTCGGTTTCCCTGCACCGCGGGTACGCGAATATGAGCGCGATCATAGTCCACAGCATGTAGCCGTTCTGCCCCCAGCCGTACACGGCAACACCCCACATCTCAACGTAGAAAACGATCAAATTGACGAAGAGGACCAGCGACAGGTATCTCTCCGGTTTTGGGTACCGCAGGAATTGCTTCCAGGCAATCCAGGCCGGTTTCCCCAGCAACAGGAACATTATGAATAG
>DATMAF010000499.1:0-6386 GCA_035560315.1 Terriglobia bacterium
CACGTTCGAGATTTCCGAGCTGTTGAAACTCGATCTGGCGCTGGCCACGCAGCAGTGGGTTTTCTGGGCCTTCTTCGTCGGATTCGCGATCAAGGTGCCGATGTTCCCCTTCCACACCTGGCTGCCGGACGCCCACGTGGAAGCGCCCACCGCCGGCTCGGTGATCCTGGCGGGCGTGTTGCTGAAGATGGGGACCTACGGCTTCCTGCGCTTCTCGCTGCCGATGCTGCCGGATGCCGCCAGCGATCCGCGCGTGGTTTCCTTCATGGTCACGCTCTCGCTGATCGCCATCGTCTATGGAGCGCTGGTCTCGCTGATGCAGAAGGACTGGAAGAAGCTGGTGGCCTACTCCTCGGTCAGCCACATGGGCTTTGTGACGCTGGGCATCTTTGTGCTGAACCCCAACGGCATTGCCGGCAGCATCCTCCAGCAGATCAACCACGGCATCTCCACCGGCGCGCTCTTCTTGCTGGTCGGGATCGTTTACGAGCGCCGGCACACCCGCGAGATCGCCGAGTACGGCGGCCTCTCCACCGTCATGCCGGTCTACGCCACGCTGTTTCTGATTATGGCCATGTCGTCGCTGGGACTGCCCACCCTCAACGGATTCATCGGCGAGTTTGTCATCCTGCAAGGCGCCTTCGAGGAAAACAAGCTCTGGGCCGCCATCGGCGTCTCGGGGATCGTGCTGGGCGCCGCCTATCTTTTGTGGTTGTACCAGCGCACCATGTTCGGGACGCTCGACAACCCGAAGAACAAAACGCTGAAGGATGTCAATTTCCGCGAGTTTATGACGCTGCTGCCGCTGGTGATCGTGGCGTTCTGGATCGGCCTGTACCCCAAGCCGTTCTTCCGCATCCTGGAAAAACCCGTGGAGAAAATCGTGATGCGGGTCCGGCCGGACTATTACGTCAACCGGCCGGCGGCGCGAATCCCCGCCAGCCCCGCCGTGCTGGCCGCCTCGCAGGAAGCAGCCGGCGGCGCGAAGGAAGGAGATCGGGCGCGTGAATGAGCCGGAGTTTCGGCTGGGAGCCACGCGGGCGGCTCCGCGGCAACGCCTGACGCTGTGGGAATCCGTGCGCGGCTGGTGGCGCAAAGCGCCCGCGCAGTCCCGCCTGGCAGCGCTTCCCAAGCCGCCCCGCGCGGTGCTCTTGCGGCGCACGCTGGCTGAAGATACCCGCTCCGAGGCGGAACACGGCCCGGCGCGCTGAGCGCCGATGCCGCGGCTGCGATTGAAGGTTGGCAATGCTGAGTGAATATTTTTCTCCCGTCGATTTCCTGGTCCTGAAGCCGATCATCCTGCTGACGCTGTTCGGCCTCGGCGTGCTGCTCACGGACCTGCTGCTGGACAAGCACGAGAAATACTTCAATGCCATCACCGCGCTCATCGGGGTGGGCTTTGCGGCCTACAGCCTGGGGCCCTGGCCGGGCGGCATCCAGCGCGCGATGGGCCAGGCCGGGGTGAGCGAGATCGAAGCCTTTCGCGGCGCCGTCATCCTCGACGGCTTCGCCATCTTCTTCCTCTGGATCTTTCTGATCTCCACCGCCATCGCGATTCTGCTCTCGGTCAAGTACCTGGAAATCGAGCATGAGAACCGCGGGGATTACTATGCCATTGTGCTGTTCGCCACGGTGGGCATGATCACGCTGGTGATAGGCATGGACCTGGTGACGCTGTTCATTGGCCTGGAGCTGATGGTCATTTCGGTCTACGTGCTGACCGGCTACCTGCGCAGCGACCGCCGCTCCAATGAGGCGGCGCTGAAGTACCTTCTGCTGGGCGCCTTCTCCTCCGGGATTCTGCTCTACGGCATGTCGCTGCTCTACGGCATGGCCAACTCCACCGACCTGCGCATCATCGCCTCGGCCCTCTCGCAACGGGAAGCCGGCGACCCGCTGGTGATGATGGCGGTCGTGACCATCGCCGCCGGCTTGTTTTTCAAGATCGGAGCGGTGCCGTTCCATCAGTGGCTCCCGGACGCCTACGAAGGCGCCCCGCATTCGATCACGGCCTTCATGTCGGTGGGCCCCAAGGCCGCTTCGTTCGCCTTCCTGCTGCGCATGTTCCTGGTGCCGCTGGCCCCGGCGCGGGAGCAATGGCTGCCGCTGATGGTCGGCGTTGCCGTCGCCACCATGACGCTGGGGAACCTGGCCGCCATCAGCCAGTCGAACGTCAAGCGCCTGCTCGGCTACTCCGCCATCTCGCACGCCGGCTACATGCTGCTGGGGCTGGTTTCCGGCAACGACACGGGCCTGAAGGGGATCGCCATCTACCTTCTCGTGTACGCCTTCATGAACCTCGGCGCCTTGGGTGTGATCGTTGCCATGCGCCGCAAGGACCTGATCGGCGACGAGCTGGAAGAGATGTCGGGGCTGTTCTATAAGTCCCCGGTGGCCGCTTCGCTGATGCTGATCTTTTTGCTGTCGCTGGCCGGCATCCCGCCCACCGCCGGCTTCCTGGGCAAGTACTTTATCTTCCTGTCGCTGATCGAGACCGGCCACTATGTGCTGGCGACCATCGCGGTGCTGTATGTCGCCGTGGCCCTGTACTATTACTTCCGCATCGTGCAGGTCATGTTTACCAGCGATCCGCAGGACCGCGAGCTGCCCGCGCTTTCCTTTGGGGTGCGGCTGGCGCTCGGCATTTCGCTGGCCATGACGCTGTTTATTGGCCTGTATCCGGAACCCTTCATTCAAGTTGCCGGCCGCACCGCGCTCTCGCTCCTGCGCTAGCCGCCCCTCTCCGCACGCCGATCCTCCGAAGATAGGGGGATTTCCCACCGCGGAGCGGAAGGGAGCGTGGCCAAGGCCAAGGAGTTTGCTTTTTGGGCGCACTGTCCACCTGGCCGGTCTACACTAATAGTGGAGAGCGGGGAAAACGCCATGGTCCCTCCCAAGAAGAAATCGGCTTGGGCGCAGGTGGGCGAGTACGCTTCCCTCGGCGTGGCCCTGCCCGCCACCACCGCCACGGGCTATTTCCTCGGCGTGCTGCTGGATCACTGGTTGGGCACCGACTTTCTGTACCTGGTCTTTCTGATCCTCGGCATCGCGGCCGGATTCCTGGAAATCTATCGCATCGCCACCCGCAACTCCGGCTGAACTGCTTCCAATCTGCGGTCATCCTGAGGAGCCTAGCGAGGAAGGACCTGCGTTTCTCTTTCGCATGAACGAGCACAACGAACTCGCAAACAATGCCATTCCCGCCGAAGAGCAACAGATTCTGGCCGGCGTGGAGCCGCGCCTCCTGCGGCTGACGCTGGCCCTGGGGATTGCCGGCGCGACGGCCCTCTGGTTGTGGCGCGGCGCGGGATGGGGCGCCGGTTTTGCCATCGGAGCGGCGCTTTCGGGACTGAGCTTTCATTGGATGAAAGCGGCCGTCAACGCGCTTGCGGATTCTGCCGCAGCGGGGCCGTCCCCCCGCCACCGCCCCCCCGTCGCGGGCACGGTGTTCCGCTTCCTGTTGCGCTACGCGTTGATCGGAATCGCCGGCTATGTTATATTTCGCAGTTCCGCCATTAGTCTGATGGCGTTCTTTGCGGGGTTGTTCGTATCCATTGCCGCAACCTTGGGAGAGATTGGCTACCAGATTTACCTCGGTTTCCGGAGGGCATGACGGTTCGTGGCCGAGTGGCTGACATCGCTGATGAATTCGATCCTGGGCGGCCCGGTGACGGCGCTGTTAACGGCGCTGGGCCTCCCCCCGGCCGACCCGGCGCATCCCATCCCGGTTTACTTCGCGATGGAGGTGGTGGTCGTCGCCATCATCATCCTTGTCCTGGCGATCGTACGGCGGGGGCTATCGGCCGACCGGCCGGGCAAGCTCCAGCAATTGTTGGAGCTGGTTTACGAAGGACTCGGCTCCCTGGGCGAGGACATCATCGGGCATGGCGCCCGGCGTTTTGTGCCGCTGTTATTTACCTTGGCGGTCTTCATTTTTCTCTGCAACGTGATCGGCATCATTCCGACCTCCGCCTCGCCCACCGGCTATTACGTCCCCGGCACGGCCTTCCCCATGGCCGGCATCTACGTAACGCTGGGCTGCGCCCTGGTGGCGCTGTGCTACTACCACTACTGGGGCATCCGGCACCACGGCGTGCTGGGGTATCTCAAGACCTTCATGGGGCCGGTCCTGGCGATCGCCTTTATCATGATCCCCATCGAGCTGGTCAGCCATCTGGCGCGGGGTCTTTCGCTCTCGGTGCGCCTGTTCGCCAATATGATGGCCGGCACACAGGTCTCCCATGTCTTTTTTCTCCTGGTCCCGGCCGTGATTCCGGCCCTCTTTGAGGCGCTGCATATCGCCGTCGCGCTGTTGCAATCCTTTATTTTCGTCATGCTGACGATGGTCTACCTCGGCGGGGCCGTCTCGGAAGAGCACTAGTTTAGGAACGCCGGGATTGATCCGGCGCGCGGTTCATTCGCAGGCATCAGGATTCCAGGTCTTCGCGAGGCGAGCACCGCAAGCCCCGCGCAAGGCTGGATGCAATCCCCGCAGCGTGAGGCTCTCCTGCACGAGGGTTGGGGAGCAACCACCTCCTGCGGGCAATTCAAAACGCAAGGAGCACGCATGAAGAGAACATTCTGGCTGCTGGCCGGCGTCATTGCGCTGGCCGGCGCAACGCCCGCTTTCGCGCAGGAGGCCGGCGGAGGAGGCATGGGGGCGGCCAACTGGGTCGCCATCACGTCGGGCTTCGCCATGGCCATCGCTTCGGCGGTCTGCGGCATCGCCCAAGGCAAAGCCACCGCCGCGGCGGTGGAGAGCATGGCGCGCAACCCCGGCGCCGCCGGCGCCATCCGCACAGCGCTCATTTTGGGCCTGGCGCTGATCGAATCGCTGGCGCTCTACACCCTGGTGATCATCTTCGCCAAGGTCTCGTAAACTGGCTGCCAACGGGACGCCCGCCCCGCGCGGGCGTCCTTCCCTGTGCTATGTCGCTCACGGTGCCCACAACCTTCACCCGCATGGGCTTCACCAAGACCTTCTTCAAGAACATCAGCGAGTTGCTGGAGGAGTACTACAAGAGCTATCCGTGCAGCGCCGTTACGCTGACACTGCGGGTGCTCGGCGAGGAATATCACGTCGCCAAGATCCTGCGCGCCGACGACACGCTGCTGACTTTTTCGTATTATTCCTCTCCCGACAAAGCCCAGCCGCTGTCGGACGACCGCCAAGAAAAAACCGGGGAAACAATCGCTTGGCCGGCCATTACGGTTCCTTACGAGGCCATCCTGCTGGTGGAGCTCAATCCCGGCCAAGCCGCCCGCGAGCGCGAGATCGGCTTCACCGTCCCCCGCGATTTGTAGATACGCCCCGCCTCCTGCCTATTCCATTTGGCGCTCGTCCTGAGCGAAGCGAAGGACCTGCTGTTCGCTTTAAGGAGCACCGACCCGTTCCAGCCTGCCCCCCCGCAGCACCCGGAAGCGCGCCCCGCGCCACTCGATCTCGCGCCCGAAGAAGGCCCAGCACCAGAGGCCGAAGCTGAGCAGATCCTGTATCGGCACCAGCCACCAGTCGCGCCCGTAGTCCCTGTCATGGAGCACCCAGCGGCAGCTAACCCACGACAACAGCCAGCGCATCGCCAGTGTCGCGAGCAGCAGTCCCAGCGCGAAATGGCTCCCCGGCGCGGCCGCCCAGGTCAGCAGCGCCAGCGGAACGGCGTGCAGGAAGAGCTGGCCCACATAGCCCGCCGGGCGCGAGCGGCGCGAGCTGCGCTCCCACCGCAGGCGATGGCGGAGCGAGGCAGCCAGCGATTCGTTGCACACCAGGTGATCCGGCGTTGCCGCCGCAAGGACCACCCTCTTGCCGGACCGCGCTATTCTCTCTCCGAGAACGAAGTCATCGGCCAGGTAGTCCCCGAGCACGCCCATCCCGCCGATCCGTTCCACGTCCCGCTTGCGCACCACCATGGTCGGTCCCAGAGAGAACTCCATGCCGATCAGCAGCCAGGCGGTCAAGACGCCGGGAACGAACTGCGTATTCATGCTGAGAGCTTCCAGCCGCGACCACAGGCTGCGTCCGGCCGCGCCGCGCGAGAGGCAGGTAACCAGCCCCACCTGCGGATCGGCCAGCGGCGCCACGACGGCGCGCAGATAGTCCGGCGCCACGCGCACGTCGCTGTCGTTGATGACCAGAATCTCGTGCGCCGCCGCTTCGCTCATGGCCTCCAGGCCGTGCACCTTGGCGTTCAGGTAGCGGGGATGGCCGGTGACCAGCAGCCGCATCGGGAGGGCGGGAAACTCCCGTTGCAGGCGGCGCACCACCTCCGCCGCCGGGTCGTTCTGGTCCCGGACATGAAACAGAATTTCGTAGGCGGGATAGTCCTGCCGGCAGAAGCTGCGAAGATTGTCTTCCAACTCGCGGTCCAGCCCGCAGAGCGGCTTCAGGA
>DATMAF010000500.1:0-13116 GCA_035560315.1 Terriglobia bacterium
CATCTCGCTGCCCGGCACCTTCGAGGAGCCGGTCGCGCCGGTCTATGTGGACGGCCGCCTGCTGCGCACCCTGCGCGGCGAGACCATCGTCGCCGACTTCATCTCGATCCTCAACGACTACGTCGAGTCCCACTACGGCACCCGGGTGGAAATGAACCGGTAACGCTTAGAGATCATTCATCCAATCGCCGAAATTCAGCTTCACGTTTGGCAATTTTACTTTAGCCGCGATGGAAAGAACATCATCCTTGCGTCCCCACCACTCATTAATCAGAAGTTTTTCGTTCCCGAATGTTCAGTGGTAGTCTTTTGGGACGTTCTGATCGCGATTCACTGGGGACAGAACCGCCACTGCCAAAAGTCCAAAGATCACACGATCACTTATTCTGACCTTGCCTTTCTCGATTTGCATACGTGTAACCCCGGCTGGACCTGCGGCATCCTGCAGAAGTTCAAACCCGTCCGGCAGTTCATCCCCATGGCTGTGGATGCATCGGTGGACGCCATAGATGACGTCAGCTATGTCAGGTTTGCCTCCCGGAGCGGTCGGCCTATCAATCCTCACGGGCCACTGTGTATTGCTCAAATCGATCCCCGGAGCCCCCATTGGGCCGAAAACGCCGTCATTCTCTCGCAAGAATTGGGTAAACCTTTGCTTATTCCTGAGGTTCGGGTAAACCTTCCTCGCAGTGCCATCGATTGCGTTACAAGCATTCATCATGGCGGATTCAATATCGCCTTGCTGCCAATCGGCGATTGCATGGCGTACTGATTCCCCGACGTTCATGACCGCTAACTCCTTCTCGCTTTCTTGGATCAATTCTAGACTGAAACGACAGACATTCTGAGAACCCTCGATGGAACCCTGTGTTATACTTTTTATGTAAAAAGTATAACGGAGGGCAGTCATGGCTACGGTGACGGTTTCGCAGAAGGGCTGGGTGGTGATCCCGGCGAAAATCCGCCGACAACACGGTATCAAGGCGGGGGATCGGCTCCGCATCGTTGACTATGGCGGCTGCATCGGACTGATGCCTGAGATGAACGACCCCGTCGAGGAGGCGTGGGGAATGTTCCGAGGTGCAGGTCTGCTTGATGAGCTGAAGAAAGCGAAGGCTGAGGAGCGGCGGCTTGAGAAGCGGCGGAAGCGGTAAACCAACAGTGTTGGATACCTGGGCTATGGTTGCCTATCTGGAAGCCGAGCCAGCGGCGAGGGAAGTCCGACAGGCCTTGCGGAACGCGGCAAAAGGACGCGCTGTGGCACTGCTTTGCATAATCAATTTCGGCGAATGTTTGTACGTTATGGAACGCAAGCACGGAGGCCGCGAAGCCTGGCGAGTTGCAGGGACTATTGACCAGCTTCCGCTGGAGATCGCGCCGGCTGACCGCAACCTCGTCGTCGCTGCTGCGCGATTGAAAGCGAGGCATTCCGTTTCCTACGCTGACGCATTCGCAGCAGCTCTTGCCAAACAGCACGACGCCGAACTCATGACCGGCGATCCGGAGTTCAGGGCATTGGAACATGAGATCGCCATTCACTGGTTGCCGACCCGTTGATGCCCGAGGAGTCAACCGGAGCATGTCGATCGGTCGTTACGTGCCGTTCCATGTTCTTGGGGCCGCCACAGTCGCGCTCATTGCGATTCTGGCGCAGGGGCAGGAAGAGAAGCCGTCGCCGGTTCCGCTGCTCAACGATCCCATCATTAACTACTTCGACCGGAAGCGCGACGACCCCATCGTCGCCGACTTCATCTCGATCCTCAACGACTACGTCGAGTCCCACTACGCCGCCAAGAGCGTTCCGGTTTAGCGTTCCACCCCCCGAAGGTCAAACGCCCGAACCGCCAGCGTGTCCCTTAACTCTTCTCCGTTCCAAGCAGGGAAAAGGCATTCAGGTTGTGGGAATCCAGGATTCGCCAGACCTTGTCCGCTCTGCCGCCGGCAAAATGAACTTCTACAGCGCATCCTCCGCGCGTTGCCCTGAGCTGTCCAGAGCAAACGCCTTTTCCGTAGAGCATGAACTATGCGGAGCGGAAGATCCCTTTTGTCCGGCGATCTTCCGCGCAGAACACCCAAATTGCTCCTCAGAACTTGGTGGCTTCGGTGAAGTGGAAGGCGGAGACTTTCAGCGCCGGGACCACCATCGGGAAAGACTCTTCGCCCGAGGCGCGCTCGGCAGGCGAGAGCATCTCGACGCAGTTCAGCATGTCGATCAGGCTTTCGTTGAAGCGGAAGTTGCGGATGCCGTGCGCGATCTTGCCGTTCTCCACCAGGAAGGTGCCGTCGCGGGTCATGCCGGTGAGAATCTTCTTGTAGGGATCGACTTCGCGGATATACCACAGCCGCGTTACCAGGATGCCGCGCTCCGTGGACGCGATCATCTCCTCCACGGAATTCGTCCCGCCCTCAAAGACAATGTTGACCGGGAACTCGCCGTACTCATTCGGCAGCGGGAAGCCATGGCCGGTGGGCTCGACGCCCATGGCCTTGGCCGTCGAGCGGGCATAAGTAAGATTCTTGATGACGCCGCGCTCCACCAGCGGCAGCGCCTTGCGGCAGATGCCCTCCCCGTCAAAGGGCGGGCCCATCTGGAGCGGGTGATAGACATCGTCCCGGATGGTGATGTTCTCGCCGAACAGTTTCGTACCGATGCGATCTGTTAAGAAGCTGCGCTGGTCGCGCACCGCCTGGCCGGAGAAATCGTAGAACATGAAGCCGACCAGGTCGAGCACCGCCGAGGGGCTGAGGATGGTCGCGTAGGTGCCCGGCGGGATTTCTTGAGGGTCGCGGCTGCGGATGGCGATCTGGGCGGCGCGCTCCGCCAGCGCCACGCCGTCAATCTCGCCCGCGTCCGGGGCGGTCTTCTTGGCCCAGCCGGTGCTCGTCGGCCCCGTTGTCGTAATGGAAAACTCCGCATGGGTGCTGCGACAGTAGGCAGCGAGGCCGCGCGAATTGAGCAGCGCCTGCATGGTCTGGCCGGTGGCATATGTCCCGGCGGCGGTCAGCCCGTTCTTCTCGGCGACGCGGATGGCGGCGGCGACCACTTCGGCGCGCTGGCTCGGCGTGATGGCGGCGGTCGGCTCGAAGTAGCGGTGGACCGGAGGGCAGGCTTGCGGGCCGGGCATGGGAAGCAGTTCCGGGTTGGGCTGCTGCTGCCGGGCCAGCGATGCGGACTCGGCCACCACTCGTTTCAAGCTTTCCGAATCCGGCCGGTTGGTAGTGGCCCGCGCGGTGCGCTGGCCGAAGGCGGTGCGCACCGAATAAATGTAGCCTTCCTCGGCGACATTCTGGTGGATGGTGTTGTTGGCGAAGCGCGTCAGGGCGTGTGAGCCGCCACTGATGAGCAGTTCCGTTTCGTCGGCGTCGCTGTGCTTCACGAGCTCGGCGAAGATTTCCTGGCAGCGCTGTTTATCGAGCATGGTAATAGCCGAAATGCAGATTCTTCGCTCCGCTCAGAATGACCCCAGGAACAATGGGACATAACTATCCCGCATAGGCGACGCCCACAGCGACGTTGCGAAAGCGCGCCGGGGCGGCGCCGTGCCCGGTGCCCATGGTCTGCGAGGGCTGGCCCTTGCCGCAGTTGGGCGTGCCCCACAGCGTCCAGTGGCTGGCGTCGCAGATGGCGTCGCAGGAGTTCCAGAACTCCGTGGTGATGCCGCTGTAGCTGGGGTTCTTGAGCATCCGCACCTTCTTGCCGCCCTTGATCTCCCAACCGATCTCGCAGCCAAACTGAAAGTGATAGCGGCGGTCGTCGATGGACCAGCTTCGATTCGTCTCCATCAGGATGCCGTCGTCGGTGTCGGCGATCAGATCGTCGAGCTTCCAGGTGCCCGGCAGCAGGCTGATGTTGGTCATGCGGATCAGCGGGATGCGGTTCCAGCTTTCGGCCCGCATGGCGCCGTTCGAGCGCCCTTGGCCGATCGCGGCGGCGGTTTCGCGGGAGGACAGGTAGCCGGTGAACAGCCCATCTTTGATGATGTCGGTGCGCTGCGCCGCGACGCCCTCGTCGTCATAGGCGAAGGTTCCCAGTCCCGGGCCATGTTCGAGCCGCGCGTCGGCGACCACGTTGACGATTTCCGAGCCGTAGCGCAGGTTCCGCAGCTTGTCGAGCGTCAGGAAACTGGTGCCGGCGTAGTTGGCCTCCATTCCGAGCACGCGATCAAGCTCGATGGGATGCCCGATGGACTCGTGAATCTGGAGGCCCAGTTGGGAGCTTTCCAGAATGAGACTGCACCGGCGCTGGGGGCACTGCTCCGCCTTGTGCAGGGCCACGGCCTGCTCGGCGATGCGGCGGGCGTTGCCAACCAGATCAATTTCCTCGAGCAGCTCATAGCCCTTGAGCTGGTACTGGCCGCGGAAAGAGTTGGGGTAGGAGCGCTTCTGAATATCGTTGTTCTGGAAGCTGTAGGTCTCGAGGCCCGCCCCGGTTACCACGCGGGTCTGCTCGATGCAGGAGCCTTCCGTGGACAGGAACAGCTTCCGGCTGCGGCGCATGCTGATGCTGGCTTCCACCAGCGTGATCCCCGCGACGGCGCGCGCCTCGGCGTCGGCGCGCAGCAGCAGCTCCAGGTTTTGCTCGACCGAGGTGGAAAAGGGATCGATGCGGCAGGGCGAGACCCAGGTGTCCACGACCGCGGGTTCGGGCGCCAGGACGACGCTGGACTTTTTCGCCTGGGCGCTGGCGCGGGCGATCTCGACGGCGCGGCGGGCGACCGCGGCGAGCGAGTCGGGGGAAAGATGATCCGTGGCGGCAAACCCCCAGCAGCCGTTCACCAGCACGCGCACGCCCAGGCCCAGCGATTCGTCCGAGGCCACCGTGCCCATCCGGCCGTTCTTGGTGGTGATGTCGCGCTCGCGGGACTCGATGACGCGCACGTCGGCGTAGGAAACCTCGCGCCGGTCCAGGTGGGAAAGCACTGCTTCTGCGTATTCTTTCATCCGCTCGACAAACAGCTCCGTGGCGCGGCTGGCGTTTCGCTCCGGTGGAGCGACCGCTGAAAGGATGATGTGCCTACGTGCCTTCGGACCAGGAGGAGAGGTACCTGCTCTGCTCCTTGGTCAACTGGTCGATTTCGACGCCCATGGATTCCAGCTTGATGCGCGCCACCGCGCGGTCAATCTCGCGCGGCACCGGATGGACGGTCTTTTCCAGCTTCCGGGCATTCTTGACCATGTACTCAGCGCACAGGGCCTGGTTCGCAAAGCTCATGTCCATGACCGATGCCGGGTGCCCCTCGGCGGCGGAGAGATTCACCAGCCGGCCATCGGCCAGCAGGTAGAGGCGGCGGCCATCCGGCATGCGGTACTCTTCCACGAACTCCCGCATGGGGCGCCGGGAGCGGGCCATCTTTTCCAGAGCCGGAATGTCGATCTCCACATTAAAGTGGCCGGAGTTGGCCAGCAACGCGCCATCCTTCATCTTCTGGAAATGCTGTTTGGCCAGAACATTCTTGTCGCCGGTCACGGTGATAAACAGATCGCCGATGCGAGCCGCCTCGCTCATGGGCATCACCTGGTAGCCGTCCATGACCGCCTCCAGAGCGCGGGTGGGATCCACCTCGGTGATGATGACGTGGGCGCCGAGTCCCCGGGCCCTCATGGCCACGCCGCGTCCGCACCAGCCATATCCTGCGATCACCACCGTCAGCCCCGCGATCAGAACATTGGTGGCGCGCAGGATGCCGTCCAGCGTCGACTGGCCGGTGCCGTAGCGGTTGTCAAACAGGTGCTTGGTGTCCGCATCGTTCACGGCGATGATGGGATACTGCAGCACGCCCTCTTCGGCCATGCTGCGCAGGCGGATGACGCCGGTGGTGGTCTCCTCGGTGCCGCCGATGAGGCCCTGGGCGTATTCCTTGCGCTTGGTGTGCGCCAGCGTTACCAAGTCGGCGCCGTCGTCCATGCTGAGGTGCGGGCGGTGCTCGAGCGCGGATTCCAGGTGCGAGTAGTAGGTCTTGTGGTCCTCGCCCTTAATGGCAAACACCGAGATGCCGTAGTCGCTTACGAGGCAGGCGGCCACGTCATCCTGCGTGCTCAAGGGGTTGGAGGCGCACAATGCCACCTGGGCGCCGCCCTGTTGCAGCGTTAGGGCGAGGTTTGCGGTTTCGGTAGTGACGTGCAGGCAGGCCGAGATGCGAATCCCTTTGAGCGGCTTCTGCTTGGCAAACCGCTTGCGAATGCTGGCCAGCGTGGGCATGAACTGATCGGCCCACTCGATGCGGCGCTTGCCGGCGGAAGCAAGCGCGAGGTTCTTGACGTCGTGAGGCAGCGTTACGGTTGCAGGCATTGGGCGTCTGTCTCCATGTTCCCTGTGAAGGAGTCGCGATCGGGAAGGGGGTTCCGCCGCGGGCTGTTGGCTCGCGGCGAGGATTCATTGCACCGGCATCAGCTGCGGGCGGAAACTTTTTCCGCGGCTTCCGCCGCCAAGCCAGCGGCCCGGCGAATCTCTTCCGCCTTGTTTGTCAGTTCCCAGGAGAAATTCGGCTCGCAGCGCCCGAAATGGCCGTAGGCGGCCGTCGCTTCATAGATCGGGCGGCGCAGTTGCAGATAGTCGATGATTTCCAGGGGCGTCAGAGGAAAGACCTCCCGCACAATGTGCTCCAGCCGCTCCTCCGGCACCAAGCCGGTGCCGAACGTCTCGACCATCACCGAAACCGGTTCGGCGACGCCGATCGCGTAGGCGATCTGCACCTCGCAGCGCTCCGCAACCCCGGCCGCCACCAGATTCTTGGCGATATGCCGCGCCATGTACGCTGCGGAGCGGTCCACCTTGGTGGGATCCTTGCCGGAGAAAGCGCCGCCCCCGTGGTGGCCTCGTCCTCCGTAGGTGTCCACGATGATCTTGCGTCCGGTCAAACCGCTGTCGCCCATCGGGCCGCCGGTTACGAACCGGCCGGTGGGGTTGATATGAAACTTGGTGTCGCGGTACAGCATGGATTGCGGCACCACGGCACGGATGACTTCCTCCATGATGCCCGCCCGCAGCGTGTCGATGGGGACAATCTCGCTGTGCTGCGAGGAGATGACCACGTTCTCGATCCGCACCGGCTTGTCGTCTTCGTAGCGGACCGAGACCTGGGATTTTCCGTCCGGCCGCAGAAAGTCCAGCCGCCCGCTGCGCCGCACTTCGGAGAGCCGCCGCGTCAGCTTGTGCGCCAGCATCAGCGGCAGGGGCATCAGCTCTTCGGTCTCGTTGCAGGCGTAGCCGAACATCATGCCCTGATCGCCTGCTCCGCCCGTATCCACGCCCATGGCAATGTCGCCCGACTGTTCATGGATGGCGGTGAGCACGCCGCAGGTGTGGCAGTCAAAGCCATACTTGGCGCGGTTGTAGCCGATGCGGTCAATGGTTCTGCGCGCCACGGCGGGGTAATCGACGCTGCCACGAAACGTGATTTCGCCGGTAATGAACACCAACCCCGTTGTAACCACCGTCTCGCAGGCAACGCGGCCGTGGGGGTCTTGCGCCAGCACGGCGTCGAGCACGGCGTCCGAGATTTGGTCGGCAATCTTATCCGGATGCCCTTCCGTTACCGATTCGGATGTGAATAAATAACTGCGCGGGTGATGTGCCACCGGACCCCCCTCCTGCCCCGACCTGGGATCGATTTCCGCAGCGTTTCATGCGGCAAGCAACTACTTAGGCTAACAGACCAGCCGCCAGCCTGTCAAAACCACCCAGTTCCTGAAAGGGGAACGGCGCCCGTATCCTCCGGTGAGGCAGAAGTGTCTGAGCAGTTATCGGAGGGAACGGATGACGAGCTCGCCGGCGGAGAGCAAGCGCGCCGCGCCGCCAGAGAATCGGCAAGCCCGGCCGGTTCCCGACTTCGACCTGCGCCGTGCGATGAAAGACGCCATCACCACCCTTTCCGCCTTGTGGCCCATGCCCGCAACAGACTTCCGCCCATCAACCCGGATTCCTTTCTCAACCCACCGGGAGATACGAGCTACGGTTGCCTCGTTACAACATTCGCGCGGTGGATGATTCGACGGCCAAACCCCGGAAGGGAGATTCCAGCCAAGGGCTGGCGCGCCGGGCGATCAGCCCATCGCCCCTTGCGGGGCTGGATGCTTCTCAGGGGCGGGGCGGAGGGCGTCGAAGTAAATGAAGTACGACCGGCTCCACAGGGCGGTCGGTACGGAACCGCGCGGCAGAGCGGTGCAAACGATGCGGAAGACGTTCTCCTCCACGCCGGATTCGGGCGGCGAACTCGGTTCCTCCTCCGAAGGGCTTGCCTCGGCCAGAAACCGCAGCACGTCATAGATGATCTCGCCGGCCGGGGCCATCTCGGTGGAAAACTCGCCGCATCGGAACCGTACCTGAGCGTCCACCTCGTGGAAGTGCCAGGCCAGGCAGGCGCAGAATTCCACCGCCGCCTCGAACTGTTCGAGCGCGCGGGCCGAGGGCTTGCCCGTGGCCGAATCCTTCCCGATGCGATGATCCAGAATCAATTCCAGGCGCCGCTCATCCTCGCGGGCAAACTCGCGCACCTTGGGCGAGCCGGTGCGCGCCGAGGCTTTCCAGTCGACATGCCGGGCGCTGTCTCCCGCCTGCATGTCGCGGATGGTGTACAAATCATGCCCGCGGCCCTTCTGGTAGGCTTCCATCTCACCGCTCAGCATCGGCAGGATTTCGTAAAACTCCTCCGTGGGGGCGACGGCAGGATAGACCCACAGGTCGCGGCGCACCGGCAGCCGCAGCGTCTTCTCCAGGAACCCGAAGGGAAAGCGCGTGCTGAGCGCGAAGCCCTCTTCGCGGTAAAGGCCCCGGCGCGGGAATTCCAGTTCCACCTCATGAGACAGCGTCGCGCCGCCTCCCAGGAACGGAAAATACACCGCCTGCCGCAGGATGCGGCGGTCCCCCTCCCCGGCCGTCGGTGCCTGGGCGGTGGACTCCCTCCTGCGCCGCGTTCGCTCCTTCCAGCGGTAGAGCCCCAAGGCCGAGGAAACAACCACGAACACATACAGGAGCATCAGCGGCAGCAAGCCCCTCACTCCCATGCCGTAGCGCTCGGTGGCGAGGAAGATCATCGCGGAGAGAACCACGGCCGCCGGCAGGCCGATCGCCACGCCGATCAATGCCAGTCGGGCGGCTTGTTTCCAGCCTCCGGGATGATCTACTGGCCGGCGGCGGCGAGCCCTGGCGGTGTCCTCCGCCGCGCCGCTGACGGTGATGGAAAACGACGGCATGCGCTTCTTGTCGTTGCGAAGACGGATGCGGCCGGGCACCGGACGGCGGGCAAAAACATGCTCCGGCAGCAGCACCTCCAGCTCCACGCCCGTCAGCACCAGCAGCGACAGCACGCCAGACATCAGAATCGCGGCCAGCATGCTCGACAAAATCAGATAGAGCAGGTTGTTGCCCGTATTCAGCCCTGCAATCGCGATCAGGAAGATCAGCGCGATGAAGAAGTACCCTTCGCGCGTCAGCCTGTAATCCATGCTGAGGCGGACCCACTCCAGGCGCGTCCGCCGCGCCAGGTAAGGGACCGCCGTCACCGCCACGTAGGCGGCCAGCGCCAGCGCCAGGGTGGCGCAGACGCCAGTCCCCAGCAGATTGCCGCTCTGCGCGAAGATGCTGGAGTACACCGCCAGAAAGAAGGCCACCACCAGGGCCAGCATCGCCAGCAGGAACTTCCGCCAGCCGGGACGGTCGATTTCGGCAATGGCTTCGCGGACGGCCTCTTTCCAGGCGCCGCCGGCGACCTCCAGCCCGGCGGCGGGGGCAGTGGATCGAGGGACGGAAGGTGGCGGAGCCTTCTTCATGCGGCCATCATAACATCGCCATCGGAATCCGCCCCTGGCGGAAGAAGGAATTAATCCAGCGAGGCGGTTTGGGTGGGTTCCGGTTTCTCAGCGCGGGCGGGAGCCGGCTTCACTCCGCTGAGGCTGCCGGCATAGCTGGCCACGCCCTCGTAGAGGGCTTCGGCTATCTGCTGGCGGTGCTTTTCCGTCCTCAGCCGTTTCTCTTCCTCGGGATTGCTCAGGAAGGTTACTTCGGCCAGGATGGCGGGCATATCGGCGCCGATCAGCACCACAAAGGGCGCCTTCTTGACGCCGCGGTCGAGTTTGCGCGCGTTGCCCCGGGCGAGGTTTTTGCGCAGGGCCGCCTGCACCTTTTCGGCGAACGCCCGGGACTCGTCCACCTTTTCGTTCAGAGCGATCTTGCTGACCAGCCCTTGCAGTTCCGAGATGGTTTCCTGCGAGACGGCGTTTTCGCGCGCCGCCACCTCCAGCGCTTCCGGGTCGGCGGTCAGGCTGAGGTAATAGGTCTCGATGCCGGCGGCCGCCTTGGACCGGCTGGAGTTGGCGTGAATGGAAATGAACAGGTCGGCCTGCCGCTGGTTGGCCATCTGGGCGCGGTCTTCGAGCGAAACGAAACGGTCATCCTCGCGCGTGTAGATCACTTCGCTTCCCAGTTGCTCCTCGATCAGCTTGCCCAGCCGCTGCGCGATGTCCAGCACCAGTTCCTTTTCGGTGTAGCCGGACGGGCCGATGGTGCCGGTATCGTGGCCGCCGTGGCCGGGATCGATCAGGATGCGTCCGATCTTCAAACCCAGCGCGCGGGTCAGCGAGTGCGTCCCGCCATTGATCGGTTCGGCGGCCTTGATCTTTTCCGGCGGCGGAGCGGCCGCAGCCGGCGGCGCGGCGTCGGCGATCACGGCTGGCCGGGAGGCTTTCTCCGCCGTTTTCGGTTTGCTCGCCGGTTCCTTTGCAGGCGCCTGCGCCTGTTCCGATTTTGGCTGCGCAGTCGTTCCGTGTTCGCTGGAAGCAGGACCTTTGCTCTTCCTCTCCGCTGTGGGGCTCAAGGCGGGGGGGGCGTTTCGGGCGGCGGCCGCTTCCAGAGCCGCTACGCCGGAGTCCTTCCGTGGTCCCGCGCTGCGCACGTCGATCACCAGCCGGTAGGGATTGGTCAACTCGGAAATGGCGAACTCCGTGCGGCTGGCCAAGTCCAGCACCACCCGGGAGGTGGTCGAGTTGAACTGCGCCAGCCGGATGCCTTGCAGTATCTCATCCTCGACGGCCAGGGACTTCCCCGAGGCAGGCAAGACCCGCGTCTCAAACAGATCCAGGTAGAGCCGGTCCGGGGAGCTCAGGCGGCCCACCTCGTACTTTACCGGCCGCGCCATCTCCACCACCACCCGGGTGTAATCCCGCGTTTGCCAGTAGCGGATGTCGGAAACCGCCGCCGGGCCGGCCAGAACCGGCGAATCGGGCGGACCCGCCGTGCGACCGGCATCGCCGGCGGGTTGTTCCGGCAAAGAGACGGCTTTGGCTGGCGCCGGGGTTCTGATTGCCAGCTCAAGCGGACGGAGATCCGTTTTCTTTCGCAGCGCCGCGACCGCTTCCTCCACCGCTTTGCTCTGCGCCGAGCCGGGGAACAGCTTCAGATACCGCTCGTACTGCTCCAGGGCCTTGGCCGGCTGGTTCAACTCCTCCCGGTAAATGCGGGCGATGGAGAGCAGCGCCTCAAATCGAAACTGGCTGTGGGGGTACTCTTGTAGCAGGAACTCGTAGGCGTCAATCGCTTTCTGAAAATACTGCGGCTTGTCGAAGCGCGGGGCGGCCTCCTCGGCCAGCGCGCCGATGGCCATCAGGCAGATGGTGCTGTTGCCGTAGGTGGGTGCGGTGAAGTAGACCCGGCGATAGGCCTCCATCAGCTCCTGGTAGTCTTTCTCTTTCCGCTGCGACGGGGGCATTGCCTTGAGCGCGGCATCCAATTCCTGGGCCTTGGCAAAGTAAGCGCGCGCCCGCTCCAGCCGGGTTTCCGCAACAAGCTCTGGCGCCCGCAGAGACAGGCTCGCCAGTACCACCGCGCAGGACACAACGCCCCGAGCGATGCTCCGGCCTTTGCTCCACTGCCTTGGAATTCCTACAGCCTTCATACGCGATTCCGCGCTACGGAAAATCCGTATTGCTGAAATGAATCACCCCGGAGGCGTCCCGGTAACTTAGGATCCGCGGCGCGCTTCGGAATCCTGCCGGCTGGTTGTGCAGCGGGTACAGCTCCGCGATCTTGCGAAGGTAATTCTGCGTTTCCCGGAACCGTGGGACACCGCCAAAGCGCGCCACGGAGTTTTCTCCGGCGTTGTAGGCGGCCAGGGTCAGGTGGAGATCGCCGTTGTACATCCCCAACAGGTGCTTCAGATACCGGATGCCGCCGTCCAGGTTTGCCCACGGGTCGAAGGGATTGGAGACGCCAAAGCGCCGCGCCGTGGCCGGCACCAACTGCATCAACCCCCGGGCCCCGGCGCGGGAAACCGCGTAGGGATTGAAGTCCGATTCCACTTTCACGATGGCTCGAATCAAGTCGGGATCGATGTCATGGCGGCTGGCGGCTTGTTCGATGAGCGCGTCCAGGTGCTCCCACTGGTTGGGCGGGGCGGCGCGGGAGGCCGGATCGCTGCGGGGCTCCGGCGGTGAGACAGAGGCCGCGGGTTCTGCGGTTGAGGTTACGACCTTGCGACCCTCCGCAATGCTCGCGCCAGCAGCGGGCGAGTTCGCCAGCGGGCTGGGAGGCTCGTTGACGAAAATCACCTTGCCGGTAGAGTCAACGTAAGCTGTTATGGAGTCAGCGGCCGGAAGCCAGCCGGAGGGAAACGTCAGTAGAAAGCAGAGGGCAACTCTACACCGCGCCCTCGACGGCCATTTCTTGGAACTCGCTCGCGGAGTGAATCGGGTTCCTATCTTTCTCATGCCAGTTCGTCCGATCGCCGGAAGGCAATTTCACCTCTTGCTTGCCTTTTAATCGGCTCGGCTGCGGAAGCGGATACCAAAACTCCGCCGCCTTGCGGCAGCTCTGCGCACCGCAGTCTAACCCAGAGAAAACGCGGTTATTATAGCATCGCTCCCACAATCTCATACACCTCGTTCAGGACCGTGTCCAAGCGCTCTGGATCCTTTCCGCCCGCTTCGGCCATGTCCGCGCGACCGCCTCCCGAGCCCCCCAGCCGCTTGGCTACCTCTTGGGCGATTTTTCCGGCATGGAGACGCTTGGACAGATCGGGAGTGAGCGCCGCGATGAGCGCCACTTTACCGTCTGTGGCGGAGCCGAGAACCACCACCCCGGACTGTAACCGCTGCCGCAGCGTATCGGCTAACTCTCTCATTTGA
>DATMAF010000501.1:0-4670 GCA_035560315.1 Terriglobia bacterium
GCCAGCCATAAGACCGCCCCGATCGAATTGCGGGAGCGCCTGGCGTTTCCGGAAGACACCCTTCCCGACGCGCTGCGCCAGGTGGTTGCGCTTCCGGGGGTTTCCGAAACCTGCATCCTTTCCACCTGCAACCGCGTGGAGATCGTGGCGCGAGCCGAGGGGTCTTCGCCGGACGTCAGCAGCGCCCTGAAGCGGTTTCTTGCCGAGTCGCACGGGATGTCCAGCCGTGAGCTCGATCCCCATGTGTACTGTCTGGAGCAGCGCGCGGCGATCCATCACGTCTTTCGCGTGGCCTCGAGCCTGGATTCGATGGTGGTCGGGGAGGCGCAGATTCTGGGCCAGGTGAAGGACGCCCATGCACTGGCGCGTTCCGTTGGGACCCTGCGCGGCCCCCTCGATGAGGTGCTGACGCGCTCCTTCTTTGTGGCCAAGCGCGTGCGCACGGAGACGGGCATCGCCTCCTCGGCGGTTTCCGTCAGCTACGCGGCGGTGGAACTGGCCAAGAAAATCTTTGGCTCGCTCG
This sequence comes from Terriglobia bacterium, assembly GCA_035560315.1. Lineage (GTDB taxonomy): Bacteria > Acidobacteriota > Terriglobia > 2-12-FULL-54-10 > 2-12-FULL-54-10 > DATMAF01. The sequence continues at coordinate 524 of DATMAF010000501.1, forward strand.
CAGGAAAACGCCTGTTGCTGGTCGGCGCCGGCAAGATGAGCGAACTGGCCGCCCGGCACCTGCTGGGACAAGGAGAAACGCAGGTGTTCGTAACCAATCGGACGCCGGAGCGGGCCAACGAAATGGCTTCCGCGCTGCAGGGCCGGGCCGTGCCCTTCGAGCAGTTGTTGGAGTATGCGGCCCAGTGCGACATTTTGATCTGCTCCACCAGTGCGCCGGAATTCCTGATCCGCAAGGCCGATGCCCAGCGGCTGCTGGCGGAGCGCAAAAACCGGCCCATGTTCCTGATCGACATCGCTGTGCCGCGCAATATTGATCCGGAAGTAAACAAGCTCGACAACGTCTTCCTGTACGACGTCGACGATCTCCAGCAGGTGGTGAACGCCAATCGCAAAGAACGATTGCGGGAGGCTCAAAAGGGCGAACAAATCGTCGAGCAGGAAACCGACAAGTTCCTCCGCTGGCTGAAAACCCTCGATGTCATCCCCACCATCATCGACCTGCAAACGCACCTGGAGCAGATACGCCAGCAGGAGATTGCGCGCGTGCGGTCCCAACTCGGCGACCTGACGCCGGAGCAGCGGCAAGCCATTGAAGCGCTGACCAAAGGGCTGGTGCACAAAGTGCTTCACTCCCCGATCACCGAACTGAAAACGTTGGCGCAGCAGCCGGACGGGTTGCGGCTGGTGGAAGTCGTGCGGCGCATGTTCAACCTGAAACCGTAGGCAACTTCACAGCGGGTATCCGATCCCTTGTCGTTTTCTGCGTTGATCCTGGCCACCCGGCGCTCGGCTCTGGCGCTCCAGCAATCCGGTTGGGTCAAAACCGAGTTGGAGCGCTGTTGCCCCGGCTTGCGCGTGGAACTGTCCCCTCTCACCACGACGGGCGACCGGATGCCGGATCGCCCGCTGCCGCAGATTGGCGGCAAGGGCCTCTTCACGAAGGAACTGGAGGAAGCCCTGCTTGGCGGCCGGGCCCATTTCGCCGTCCACAGCCTGAAGGACCTGCCAACCGAATTGAGCCCTGGGCTTGTCCTGGCCGCGGTGCCGGTCCGGGAAGATCCTCGCGACGCGCTCATCAGCCGCGATGGAAAACCCTTCGCCCAGCTTCCGCACGGAGTCCGCATCGGGACCAGCAGCGTGCGGCGTGCGGCGCAACTGCTGCGCCTGCGGCCCGACGCGCGCGTCGTGCCGTTGCGGGGAAACCTCGACACGCGCCTGCGCAAGCTGCGCGCCGGCTCGTTTGATGCTTTGGTCGTCGCCGCCGCCGGGCTGCGCCGCATGGGCTGGCAGGATCAGATCACAGAGTATTTTCCGGAGTCGGTCCTGTACCCGGCGATCGGCCAGGGAGCTCTGGGAATCGAGGCCCGCGCGGAGGACCACACGACGCTGGAGGCCCTGGCCGCCCTGGAAGACCCTTGGTCGCGCATTGCCACCGCCGCCGAGCGGGCCCTGCTGCGGCATTTGGGCGGCGGTTGCCAGATTCCCATTGCCGCCTACACGCGGCGCGACGGAAACCGCCTGGTCTTGTCCGCGGTGGTCCTCCGGCCCGATGGTGCGGAGATGCTGCAGGCCGAGGACGCCGCGGCTTGTTGCTCCGTGGAGGCGGCGGAGCAAATCGGGCGGAAAACCGCCGAAGCGCTGATTCGCCAGGGCGCCGGGCGGCTGCTGGGAACAAAGGGACCGTGACGGCCGGATGAAACCGGAAGAGTTTGATTATCACCTGCCCCCCGAACTGATTGCTCAGTACCCGGCCCGCCGCCGCTCTGACGCCCGCATGCTGGTCGTCCGCCGGCACAGCGGGCAGATGGAGGATTCTGTATTCAAGCGTCTCCCGGACTATCTTTCGGCTTCAGACCTGCTGGTATTGAATAACTCCCGGGTGCTTCCAGCGCGGCTCTTCGGCCACCGGCGGGGCCTGAAGTCCCAACCCATCGGGAAGCGCAATCCCGCGCGCCGGCAGTACTTGTCCGCTCCGATTGAAGCGCTGCTGGTGCGCCCGCTCGATGACCAGACCTGGGAAGCGCTGGTGCGCCCGGGACGGAAGATTCGGACCGGAGAGCGATTGGTTTTTGAGGGCGCCCCCGCGGGTCGGGACCGCTCCCGGCGCGCCAGCCTGGAAGCGGAGGTCATCGGACGCGGAGAATACGGCCTGCGGACGCTGCGTTTTGAAGATCCCCGCGCGCTCGCCAGCAACCTGGAACGCATCGGACACGTTCCGTTGCCGCCCTACATTCGCCGGCCCGACGAGGCCAGCGACCGGCGCCGTTATCAGACGGTGTATGCCCGCCACCCTGGTTCGGTGGCGGCCCCCACCGCGGGTCTGCACTTCACGCGGGCAATCCTGGCGGCTCTGGAGCGGCGAGGGGTCGAACGCGCCGAGATCACGCTGCACGTCAGCCTGGGCACGTTTCAGCCGATCCGCGAGGCCGACCTCGCCCGCCACCGCCTGCATCCCGAAACATTCTCCATTACGCCGGAGGCCTCCGAACAACTCAATCGGGCATTGGCCGGCGGGCGGCGGATCGTCGCGGTGGGCACCACCACCGTCCGCACCTTGGAACACGTCGCAGCGCAACATGCCGGCTGCATCGTTCCTGGCTCCGGGGAAACGACCTTGTTCATTCAGCCGGGATTTCGCTTCCAGGTTGTCGGGGGATTGCTGACAAACTTTCATTTGCCCCGCACCACGCTGCTGATGCTGGTTGCGGCCTTCGGGGGGCAGGAACTGATTCAGGCGGCCTACCAACACGCTGTCCGCCAGCGGTACCGCTTCTACTCGTACGGCGACTGTATGTTGATCCTCTGAGCAAGAACTGCCGCTCCCGGATCCAGGGCCGTGATTCGGCGCGCCAGCAAAAAACAGAACAGCCCTTTTCAGGGCTGCTCGTGCGACAGGCCCTCGCGTTGTGGGCCCGGGCTAGCGGTCAAACAACGGATTGCGGAAACCAAACCCTCTGCCGAAGCCGGGACGCGGGCCGCCGCGCCGTCGTCCGCGGAAACGATCCTGCGCCCGCTCCCGCAGCCGATCGATTTGCGCCTGCTGCTGAGCAGTCAGCACCGAGCGCACCTTATCCTGCGTCTGCTGCCGGAGGGAGCGAATCTGCTCCCGTTTTTGGGACGCCGAGAGCGAAGCGTTGTCCCGGATGGCCTGCATCTGCGTTCTCTGCTCGCGCAGGAAGGTTTCGATCTGCGACTTCTGCGCATCGGTCAAATCCAGGCGATCGGCCAGACGGGTCAGCATCCGCGTTTCGATTCGCTCGCGCCGCGCGGCGAGGCGGTTTTCCGCCTGACGCCGGAGTTCCTCAGCTTTGGTTTGCTGCTCCGGCGTCAGGGCCGCCCGGATCTGATCGCGGGTCTGCTGCACAATCTGCTGTGCGCGGTCGATTCGCTGATCGCGGCTCAGGCTGGCATCGTCGCGCAATGCCCGCAACTGCGCGCGGGCGCTTTCCAGGTAGCCCTGGATTTGGGTCTGTTGCGCATCGGTCAGATCAAGCTGCCGGGCCAGTTGCCGCAGACGCGGCAGCGACGGTGCGTCGGGCCCCCATCCTCCGCCCCGCCCCTGCGGCCGCTGGAGCGCCGCAGCCCATGGCCCGGCCACGAGGATCATGGCGGCGGCCAATGCGCCTAATCCGATCAAGGTTTTATGGTGTCTCATGGTCGTATTCCGTCTCCTGCAAAAATTCCGTTCCGACTGTCCCGCAGGGGAGCCGGATGTGTTGCAAACTGCCTTCACTGATAGGAACCCTGGAGCGGAAGGGAAAGTTGCACCCCGCGCTGTCCAAGGCGGCGCCGGGCCGGTGTACTATAATTTCTGCTTCTTCCGGCGGGACGACCAGCAGGCGATAAACCCTGCGCGGGGGAAAGGCGGCGCCGTGGCACACGAGAATCTGAGAGAATTCCTCCGGGCGCTGGAGCAAGCCGGCGAGTTGAAGCGCATCGCAGTGGAAACCGACCCGGTCCTGGAGATCACCGAGATCACCGACCGGGTTTCCAAACGCGGCGGGCCGGCGCTGCTTTTTGAAAAGGTGAAAGGCAGCCGCATGCCGCTGCTCATCAATGCCTTCGGCTCGCCGCGCCGGATGGCGATGGCGCTGGGGGTTGGCTCGGTGGAGGAAGTGGCCGCGCGTTTGCGGAACCTGCTGCAC
>DATMAF010000502.1:0-2310 GCA_035560315.1 Terriglobia bacterium
CGCGAATCTCCACCCGGAACAGCCGCGCCGCCTGCGCGAACAGGGCGTCGGCCGAGATGCCCACCCCCGGGCCGATGACTCCGCCCAAGTATTCGCCCTGCTTGGAGATGACGTCAAAGTTGATGGCGGTGCCGAAGTCCACCACGATGGCCGGCCCGCCGTACTTGGCAAATACCCCGGCGGCATTGGCAATGCGGTCGGCGCCGACTTCCTTCGGATTCTCGTAGCGCACCACCGGAGCGCCCTTCATGCCGGGCTCCACGAAAACAGCCTTGATCCCGAAATAGCGCTCCGACATCTGCGCCAGGGTGGCGTTCACCGGCGGCACGACGGAAGCCAGGATCACACCGGAGGTGCGCTTCGGGGAGAGGCCCGCCACGGTAAACAGGTCGCGGGTGAGGATGCCGTATTCGTCCACCGTCTGGTCGTGCGCGGTCGTGAGCCGCCAGTGGGCGACCAGCTTGCTGCCGGCATAGACGCCCAGGCTGGTGTTGGTGTTGCCCACATCCATCGCCAGCAGCAAGGAGCCGCTGCGGGGCTTCCTCGCTTTGCGGTTCGGGGCCCGCTCCCTCACGGTCGCGGTTCTCATGGTGTCCCTCGTCGTTGAATTCGGCGGACGCTCCGGAACAATCCAGGGCACGGATCGTTTCGCGGTCGCGGCTCCGACTAGGCCGGGCGCACCTGCCCGGACAGCACTTTTTCGACGTGTCCGTCGTCGCTCCGCACCAGCAGGATGCCTTCCGGCGTCAGCCCTTCCGTCATGCCGGAGAGGGCGCTCGCCCCGTCGGAGACGCGCACGCGGCGGCCCCGCGCGTAGCTGGAAATCTCCTCAAACCGCGCGACCACCTCCTGCGGCCCGTGCTCCAGAAAGCGATTATAGTAGTGCTCCAGCCGCCGCAGCACGGAAATCAGCAGCTCCAGGCGCGAGAAAACGCGACCGGCTTGCAGGAAAAGAGAGGTCGCTTCCCCGGCCAGTTCGGCGGGGATGCGGCGGTGATTGACGTTGATGCCGATGCCGATCAGGATGTGCGTAACGCGCAGCGGCTCGGCGGTCATTTCCACCAGGATGCCGGCGCATTTCTTTTCGCCAATCATCACGTCGTTGGGCCAGCGCAGGTCCACAGCGAGTTGCGCTGTTTCCTGAACTGCTTCGGCCAGAGCCACTCCCGCCAGCAGCGTCAGCGCCGGGGCGGAGGCTGGAGCCAGCGGCGGCCGCAGCAGCAGAGTGAAGTAAAGTCCCGCGCCGCGCTCGGAATGCCAGTGCCGCCCGAAGCGGCCCCGCCCGGCGGTTTGTTCCTCCGCGACCACCAGCGTTCCCTCCGGTGCGCCTTGGGCGGCCAGCCGCGCGGCTTCATTCATGGTGGAGTCGGTGGAATAAAGATGCTTCGTGCGCGCGCCGAAGAGGCTCCCGGGCAGATGCTTCCGAAGGGCGCTGGCGGTGGGAATGTCCGGCAGGCGGACGAGTTGATAACCGCTGCCGGGAAAACCGCGCACCTGGACCCCCAGTTCGCGCAGCCGGTTCATCCATTCGCCCAGCGTCGAGTGCGGCAGGCCCAGTTCGGAAGCGATCTTGGTGCCGCTCAGGATCACGGTGGCGTGCTCCGCCAGCAGGTCCACGAGACGGTCGAGTTGGCGATCCACCGCGCGCTCGGACATGGCGTCTTCATTATATCGGGAACGCAAGGGCACGGCCTCGGCCGTACCCGGTTGATGGTCAATGGTTCGGTTTCGCGGAGCGGCTACCGGGAGCGCGTCGCTCCGCCTTTGCTGCGCCTTGCGTCCGCCGTCTTGACAGTCGCAAGCTTTCGGCAGCGCCGTGCGAACGTCGCCGGATTTTTTCGGCATGGCTGAAGCCATGCCCTGACGATTGCCCCGACATGAATATGGGATCAATGGCGAGGGCGTCATCCGCCCAGCTTGTGCAGCGTGTCTTGAATCTTGGCCGCCTGGGTGGCGACTTCTTCGCGGCGGGCGCGCAGGTGAACCACCACCTGCCGGGGAGCCTTGGCCAGGAACTGCTCGTTGTCCAGTTGATGGCGGAGTGAGGAGAGTTCCTTTTCCAGTTTTTGCAGTTCCTTGCGCAGGCGGGCGCGCTCGGCCTCCGCATCCACGGCATCCGCGAGAACGAGTTTCAGCGAGTAGTCGGGCAGGGCCCGCATGGCTCCGCCCTCTTGACTCAGCGGTCTGGCGCTGGGGCGCAACTCCGAAAGGCTGGCGAGGCGCTCGATGGTCTGGCGATGTTCGTTCAACAAGTTCGCGACGGTTTCCTTCTCGCTGTAGAGTTCGGCCGGAATCTTCCGCCGGGCATCT
>DATMAF010000503.1:0-11335 GCA_035560315.1 Terriglobia bacterium
CCGCCTCGCCATCTGGCGTTTCCCCACGCGGTACAGGACGATGAATGCAATCAGAGCGGTCAGCAGATTGGCCCCCACAAAAAGCCACTGGCCCGGTGTCGGACCGATCTGATGGATCGTCCACAAAAATTGCAGCACGCACAAGACGGCTACAAAATACAGCGTGGCCGCGCGCGGGATAATGCTCAAAAAAAAGGCCCCGACCGGCGCGCCGAGAATCACGACCGGTGAAGCTGCCATCCAATAATAGAACACCTGCGGACCAAGGTCCCCCACGGCCAAGTGAATCGCCATGCCCATCACGGAAGTGATGGCCATGAGGATGACCGCCGTGGGAACCGCCGCCTTGAGGTCCATGCGGTACAACAGAACCAGCATGGTAAACATCATCATTTCAGCCCCCACGCCGGTGATCGAGGCGGTGATTCCGCCCAGCAGCCCAACGATCAACCCCAGCGGGAGAGCTTCCCGAAGCGGGGGCTGGGCGAGATTCTTGAAGCGGCACATTTCCCGGTTCTTACAGAGCATCAGCGCTCCGAAGCTCATCCACAGACAGGAGAAAACGAGCTTGACCGTTTCGTCCGCGACGCGGGGAACAACCAATGCGGTTCCGAGCAGCAATCCCGCCGCCGCGCCGGCGACCCCCCAAAGCAAGGTTCGGCGCTCGATGGGCATCCCACGGCCCAGGATGAACAGGGCTGCGGAACTCATGCCGGTGGATTGAATGACCAAGCCAAAATTCCTGCCCAGCGATGCCGGCATGTCAAATAAGAGCACCAACACCGGAAAAGCAATGGTCCCCCCGCCCATCGGAGTGGAGCCAGCGACGTAGCTTCCCAGCACCATGGCTGCCGCAATCGGCCAGTGAGCCTTGGCTTGCTCCCAGTACCCCAGGCCAAAGCTGAGAAACAGCCACACGGCATAAAAGAAAATTACCCCTGCCAGCCAAGCCTGCATCCAGGGATGGGCGCGATGGAACAATGGAGCTTGTGCGGGGCTTGCGTGATCTATGCCACCCGCCGGCATAGCCATCCTTTCCTGTCCTGCGCGCTGGGGGAAAAAACGGATGTATCCTATCATCATCTTCCCCATTTGCAAAGGCTTTCTTGCACTTTATTCAGACGACCGTGAATTGCGTTCCCCGTTTGAAACCGGGCAGCTTGCTTTCCGGGGCGCTACAGCCGGCAAAGCCTTTTACTGTGTCAAATACAACCTGCCAGGGTCTTCCCCTCTGGCGTTGACTTGTGGCGGACGGCAGAGTAGTATTACCGGCATTCCCCTGGCAGACGCCCGTATTGCTGCCTGAGAAAGCATGGCTGCGAGCAATCCAGCCGTTGGAGGCACAAAAAGCTTTGCTGGACGCTGTTCTCAGGCCATGGATTCGAGTGGCGGAATCGGGCTGGCGGTTCCTGGACGCCACCATGAAAGTGGGGCAATCCATTACTGAGGCTCTGGGAGACGGAAGCGCTCCCAAGGGCTCTCACCTTCCGCCGTATAACGGCTCCCCCAAGGTGGCTGAGGCAACGGCCGACTTCGCCAACCGTCTGGCGGTGGTTGCTGCGTCAAATCCAATCGGGGCCGAGTGGTTCCTGAATTCCTGGAACGACGTTTGGGACGCTGCCTCGAAGAGCTTTGCGGGCATTGAGCGGCGGAGCCTGCGGCAATGGATGGCGCTCTCCATGCAGTTGCCGCTCTCGGCTGGCACTCTGGTCTCCCTGTTCGGGTTGCGCACCCTGCACGGGGCCTATGTCGTGGGGCTTGAGAAGTTGCCCGATCTGATAGCGTTTGCCACGGAGATCTGGATTGACGCCGAACTGTACACTTCTCTCCAGTACAAGACCTACGTGGCGCGCCTGGCCGGACAGGTGAGGCAGTCTCCCGAGGACGCCCGCCTTCGCCTCCAGCTGGGACACACCTACATCAAGCTGGGGCGGTTTCTGGAAGCCCGGAGCGAGTTGGCCCAGGCGATGCGGGACTCCCGCTTGCGGGCGGAGGCGCTCCAGGAGAGCATGGTCGCAAATTACTATGCCGCGGATTACGCTCAGGCGGTGGCGGACGGGGCCGCCGCCATGGCGCTGAAACCTTTGAACAAGACCCGCTACTGGCTTTGGCTTGCGGCGCAGAAGGCGGGAGGCTACCCGGAGGAGGTCCCGCCGGCCTCCCGCATGGAGGTGCGGGTGGGCCGGCATCCCACGCAAGTGCGGTTGGAGAACGTCGCAGCGCAGCTTGGGTTGAACAAGACCAGCGCGGGCCGTGGCACCGCCGTGTTCGATATGGACGGCGACGGATACTTGGATGTGGTCATTGCATCCAACCATGCCGGCATCAGCCTCTATCGCAACAACGGCGACGGCACCTTTACGGACGCCTCGGTCGGCTCGGGCCTGGAGTATTGCTATGACAGCTTTGCCATCGCTGTGGGCGACTACAACAATGACGGCTGGGACGACCTGTATGTCACCCGGCAGGGATTTTATCCCGGCGAGTCCGTGCTCTTTCGCAACAACGGGGACGGGACCTTCACCGATGTGACCCGCCAAGCCGGCGTTCAAAGCTGGGGAACCGCCTTCTGCGCCCAATGGGTGGATTATGATCGCGATGGGCGCCTGGACCTGTTTGTCACCCGCAACCAGGGCCGGCTGGCAGACCCCGGCGTCCCCAACCGCCTGTTTCACAACAATGGGGATGGCACCTTCACCGATGTCACGAACGAGGCTGGTCTGAGCAGCGTTTCTCCCACCATCGGCTGCGCCTGGGGCGATTACGACAATGACGGCTATCCGGATTTGTTTCTGAGCAGCGGCCTGGGGCGGGCGCAGCTCTACCACAACAACGGCGACGGCACCTTCACCGACGTCAGCCGCCAGGCCGGAATCGATGAGATCAGCCTTGGCTTCATCGCCCTGTGGTGCGACTACGACAACGACGGCTGGTTGGACCTGATCCAGTTTGTCTGGTCGCCGGAAGAAGATGTCCTGCATACGCTCATCCACGGCCAGCGTCCCGCCAACGGCCATCCTCTCAAGCTGTACCACAACAACCGGGACGGCACCTTCACGCTGGTGAGCCAGGAACTGGGGCTGGATGAATGTTGGGGAACGATGTGCGCCAACGTGGGCGACTACAACAATGACGGCTGGCTGGACATCCTGCTGGGAAACGGCGCGCCGCCCATGGACCGCACCGAGCCTCCGATTTTGTACGAGTTTCAGGCCGACGGATGCGGCACGGGCCGGCGGCCGGGGAAATTCCATAATGTTTCCTTCGCGGCGGGGTTGCCTTATACCGGCAAGGGGCACGGCGCGAACTTCGCCGACCTGGCCGGCGACGGCCGCCTCTGCCTGATTGTCGCCGACGGGGGCATGTATCCGGGGGATTTGCTGACCACGCTGGTCTGTCGCCCGACCACGCTGCCGGGCAACTACCTGAATGTACGGCTCGTGGGAACCCGCAGCAACCGCAACGCCATCGGCGCGCGCTTAAAGCTGAAAGCCGGCGGCCGCTGCCAGCACCGGGCGGTGGACGGCGGCAGCGGATTTGGCTGCTTGCCGTTCGAGCAGCACTTCGGCCTCGGCACGTTCGAACGCATCGAGGCCTTGGAGATTCTCTGGCCCAGCGGGCTGAAGCAACAATTCCGGAACCTGCCCGTTAACAATACGATCCGGATTACGGAAGGGAAATCCGCCTGGGACGAGGTGTATCCGCGGTCCCAGGCAACTCGCCTCGCTCAGAAGAGCGACCCGGAGCCGGCACCAGAACTTTCCGCCGTCTGAGCCGCCGGAAACGGGGACTGGGCAAGCGCAAACGCAGGGAGCAGCGATGAATTCTCAGCAATCCGCTCACCCCAAGCAAGAGATCGGAGGCATGGTCCCGGAAATCTCGCTTCCCCTGGTCCAAGGGGGAACCGGGACTCTGCAAGGGTTCCTCAAAGGAAAGAAGGGATTGCTGGTCGTCTTCTGGTCCGAGACATGCAGCCACTGCCTGCGGTACGATTCCTTTCTGAACGAGTTCCCCCAGCGATACCCGGAACTAGGATTGGTGGTGATTGCCTGCCGGCAGGGCGAAACAGCAGAGGAGATCCTGGCAACGATCGCGCAACGGAATCTGCGCTTTCCGATCCTGCACGATCAGGATAGCCGCATCGCCCGGCAGTGGCACACCCAGCAGACGCCGCGTGTCTTCTTGCTGGATGCGAACCGCCGCCTGCTTTATCGCGGAGCCATTGACAATTATCGTTATCCGGCCGATCCCGATTACCAGGCCTACCTGCGGCCGGCGATCGAGGCTTTTTTGGCCGGCAAACCCATTGAGCGCCCGGAGACGGCGAGTTTCGGCTGCGCGGTCCAGTCCGTGTACTATCAGCTTCCGAAGCCGCTGGCGCGCTCGTAAATCGCCGCCGGGAGAACGAACCACCGGGAACTGCTGTCATGGCCAATCCCATCAACCTGCTGCTCCGGCCCTGGACGCGCACAGCCGAAGCCGGCCTCCGGCTGATGGAGCGCGCGCTGGAAACCGCGAACTCCCTGGTGGACGCCGTGGCCGGGGAACGGCGCTCGGAGACTCTCCTGGCGCCGCCCCTGAACGGACCGCGCAATGCGGACGAAGCCGCCGTCGATTTTGCGAACCGCCTGCTGCTGATTGCGCGCCAGCACTCGGGCAACCCCCTGGCAATGGCCGCCTCCTGGAGCGAGGTGCTGCGGGCGGCCGGCAGCAGTTTCGGCCGCCTGGAGCGGGACGGCTGGCGGCAGTGGATGGCGCTGCCCCTGCAAATGCCGCTCTCGTTCGGGACACTGCTGGCGCGCACCAGCCTGCGGGGTCTGCATGCCGGTTACCTCGGAGGAGTGGAACGGCTGCCGGAGTTGGTGAAGTACTCGATGGAGTTCTTCACCGATCTGGATATCTTCGTCACGCTGCAATACAACGAATATCTCTCCGCGCTGATCCAGGACGCGGAAAACCATCCGGAAAACGCCGCCAAACGTCTGCTGCTGGGCAAGACCTACTGCAAGCTGGGGCGCTATGAGGAGGCCGTGCGCGAACTCACGGAGGCGGCAAACGATCCGGCGATCCGGGCGGAAGCGTTGCAAGAACGGATGGTCGCACGGTACCGGGCGGGCCATTTCGCCGAGGCCATCGCCGATGGCGCGGCAGCGCTGGACCTGGCCCCCTCCGACAACCGCAGCCGCTTCTGGATGTGGCTGGGAGCGCAGAAACTCGGCGGTTATCCCCCCAGCGTGCCGGAACACCAGCGCATGGAACTGCGCGTCGGCCGCCACCCGGCTTCGGTGCAGCTCGAAGAGATCGCCGCCACCATCGGGCTTGATAAAACCAGCGGCGGGCGCGGGACGGCGGTGTTCGACCTGGAGGGCGACGGATACTTGGACGTCATCCTCTCTTCGGTGCATGCCGGATGCAGCCTCTATCGCAACAACGGCGACGGGACGTTTACCGACATTACGGTGGGATCGGGCCTGGAAGACACCGCCAGCGTCTTTTGCATCGCGGTGGGCGATTACAACAACGACGGCTTCCCCGACCTCTATGTTACTCGCATGGGCTTCTATGACGGGGAATCGCTGCTGTTCCGCAACAATGGCGACGGGACATTTACCGATGTCACGGCGGCGGCGGGAGTGCGCAACTGGGGTCCGGCCTTCACCGCCCAGTGGGTCGATTACGATTGCGACGGCCATCTGGACCTGTTCGTCACTGCCAACCACGGCCGCTTCTTCGCCACCCCGGCAAAGAACCGCCTGTTCCACAACAACGGCGACGGCACCTTCACGGATGTCACCGCCCGGGCGGGCATCGCGTCGGACTATCCCTTTGTGGGGGCCACCTGGGGCGATTACAACAACGACGGCTTCCCCGATCTGTTCCTGAGCAGCAGCCTGGGGCGCTCCCAACTCTATCGCAACAACGGCGACGGCACCTTCACCAATGTCAGCCGCTCGGCGGGACTCGACGCCATCTGCGTAGGGTTCGTGGCGCTCTGGTGCGACTACGACAACGACGGCTGGCTGGACCTGATTCAGTTTGTGTGGTCTCCCGAAGCGGATGTGTTGCACACCATGATCCACGGCGAGCGGCCGCCGCACGGGCATTCCCTGCGCCTCTATCACAACAACGGCGACGGCACCTTCACCCTGGTGAGCCCGGAGCTGGGGCTGAACGAATGCTGGGGAACCATGACCGGCAATGCGGCCGATCTCAACAACGACGGACGAATTGAATTGGTTCTCGGCAATGGAGGCCCGCTGATGGGATCCAGCGAGCCCTCGGTCCTGTACGAACTGGGCGAGGATGGCCGGTTCCACAACACCAGTTTTTCCGCGGGGCTGCCGGTGAGCGGCAAAGGGCACGGCGTCAACATGGCCGACCTGGCCGGCGACGGGCGGCTCTGTCTGATTGTTGCCGATGGCGGGATGTACCCCGGCGACCTGCTGACCACCGCTGTCTACCGGCCCAAGACGCTGCCGGGCAACTATCTCAACGTCCGGCTGGTGGGGACCAAGAGCAACCGCAGCGCGATCGGGGCGCGCCTCCGCCTGGAGGCCGGCGGAACCAGCCAGCACAGGATGGTCCACGGAGGCAGCGGCTTTGGAACGCTGCCCTTGGAGCAGCATTTTGGGCTCGGCAAGTTGCAGCGCATTGATGCCTTGGAGATTCTCTGGCCCAGCGGGCTGCGGCAACGCTTCTCCGGCCTGCCTGTCAACGATACCATCGAGTTTCTGGAAGGCGCCGCCGGATGGCGGCACGTGTATCCCCAAAAATCGCGACGCGGAGTTGCGGCAGCGGAAACGCACCAGCCAGCGGCGCCGGTGCCGGCCGCGGCGGCGGGCCGCGGCGATGACTGAACCGGCGCGTCAGGCTCCGCGTCGTTGCTCCCGCTTATGGGCCGGCTTCCCGCAGACTCTGGGTGAGCGCGCCGAGATCCTGGTAGCGGAACACTTCCTCCAACCGGTTGGCTCGCTTGAGAACGGGGTAGTATTCCTTCAGCGCCCGCTCGGCGGGCTCTTTCACCAAACGGTCCCACCATTCCTTCACCTTCGCGTTGGCGGCGGAGGGGCGATGCTGGCAAAAGCGTTCTATGTTGGGGTCATCGGGCGAGGTGTCGTAGCGCATGATGAGGGAGGACATGATGCCGTTCGAGAAGGCGTCGTCGCGCGACAGTTCCTCGCCATGATATTTCAGGATGGTCTCCATGATGATCGGGTGGCGCATATTGACGACCGTGGCGGCCCAGGCAAAGCCGGCTCGCATGCTGCGGCGTCCCTGCTCATCGGCCGGTTCCCGCTGGGTCAGCTCCATCGCCCGCCAGGGGGTGCGCCAGCCGGGGATAAAGTTGGGAGCGGAGAAATAGACCGCCCGGCCGGCGCCGCGCCAAAGATAGCCGACGGCGTCCGGCTCCACCTCCCGCAGGGCTTGATCCACGGCTCGCATCACCGCCAGGCCATGGAAGTTTCGGGCCACCAGGCCCATCGACTCCAGCGCCGCGCCTGTGTATCCCGGACGGGACGATTCCTTGCAGAGCGCCACAATCTGGCGGACCGCTTTGCGATACTCCCCGGCGGAGCTGTTGGGCGGAAGCCGCAGCAAGGTTTGGTGCGCGAAGGCCAGCCCGATGCCGGCATGGAGCATGGTCAGGCTCTTGGCCGGAAGATCGCTGAGCTGGGGGTCGGTGAGCAGGCCCCGGGGCGTCTCATTGCGCGCATAGAATTCGTCGGCATACCAGTGTCCCAGTCCCTCGACCAGCCACACCGACGGGAACGGCCCCCGGCCATAGCAGCGATCGACCAACTCCTGTAGCGGAACCTGCTGGCCGTGGGGCGGCAAAAGGGAGCCGACATTCACCACCATGCGGATAATCTCGGCAGTGTTCATGGCGTTTCGCCAGGCGATGCGGCTGTTCCGGCCCGGAATGAAAAACGAGATGGCGGCCGTGGCGGGAGGAAGCGCATGGCTCATGAGGGCCAGCAGCTTCGGATTCGGTGGCATCATTCTCCTTTCGCCTGCCAGCAGCGAGCGGCCTTCCGGCCCCGGCGAGCCGGACTGTACACCAGCCGGCTCCCGGTGCGAGGCAGCCTTCCGGTTCCGAGCGGCACCGTCGTGCAAGGCAGGCGCATTGTAGCTTTCCACCAACCCCCTGTCAAACCCAGGATGGCTGCGGCGTAAGCGATGGCCGGGAAACGGGGAACTGGCGGAATTTCCCCTGTGGGGACCTCGTGTCAATGGGAACCGTGTGTCGCCCGGGGCCTGGGAAATTCTTATTGATCGGCCTGCGAAAGGCTGGTACGATGTTTCCAACCGCCTGTTTTGAACCACTCCAAAGTTCCCCTCAATGGCGTCTGTCGGCTCCGGGGGCGGACAGATCCAACACGTAGAGTGCACCATTCCATCACCCCGTACTCGATAGAGGAGGGAGAACCATGACTCGTCCGCTGACTCTGTTGCTTTTGCTGCTTGTCATTGCCGTTTCGGCGCCCGCGTATGGCCAGTTCCACTTCGCGGCGACCCTGACCGGAGAGCAGGAGGTGCCCGGTGTGGACACCGAGGCGACCGCGACCATCACGGCCCGGTTCGACAAGGGGTTTACCAAGGCGCATGTGGTGCTGAAGGTCAAGAACGGCGTCGGGATAACCGCGGCCCATTTTCATTGCCATCGCCCGGGAGCCAACGGCCCCATCGCGTTCGGCCTGTTTGCTCCCGGTCCTTTGTTTTTTGACGGGACCACGGCGGAAGGGGACCTGACCAACGCGGATTTCAACATGGCCGACTGCGTCCCCCAAGTCGGACGGCCGGTCAACAACATTGCCGCCTTGGCTCTGGCCATGCGCGACGGCTTGATCTACGCCAATGTCCACACCACCGCCCACCCCGGTGGCGAGGTGCGCGGACAGCTCCTGGAAGTCAACCGCGGTCCCGGCAAGGCCAACCGCGGAAAGAACGACCGGGATGACGAGGAGGAGGAAGAAGAGGAAGATTAGCTGACGGGATGGCTGGCTGCGAAACGCAAAAAGCCGTCCAACCTCCTGCCGTGGGGCACGCGATCGCGATCCTCCGGAGAAAGAAGACCCGCTGCCCCACGGCTTTCTTGAGCCCCTCTGCCAGCCTGCGGAACACGTCCTGGCAGCCTTGGGGGCCGACGGTGCCTCGCGCGCGCTCGGATTTCAAGCCCGCAGCGGGGCGATGTTTTGGTTTTGCCGGAACAGGTTCGTGGGATCCAACTCCAGCTTCAACCGGGCGAGACGGGCATAGTTTTCTCCATAGGCTCCCTGGCTGGCGCGCTCGCCCTCGGCGCCTGGGAAATTGGCATAGACCTGCCCGCCCGAAAACGGCTGTAGCGCGGCCCAGGTTTCTTCCACCCAGCGGGTGCATGCCGCCGCGTCCGCCGGGTTGTTCCAACCGGTATTCACCCAGACGTGGACGATCCCCGGCCTCCGGTGCACAAATGCCGTGGCGGCAGGATCCACGCGGCACACCTCGCCGTGCATGTAATGATCCAGCCCGATGGCAGGCCCCACCCCCGGGGCTCCCGCGATGCGATCCAGAACAACGTCCAGAGATTCATCCGCCAGCCGCTCCAGAAACGAACCTTTCACCACACTGAATTGCCGCGGGACCGCGCCCGTGATTCCAAAGGTGCTCCGGTAGGGCCGCCGTTCGACGGTGTCAGCCAGCGGGCGTGCGACGGCGCGCAGCGCCGCAATGAATTCATCCGCCTGGGCGGGAACCAGGCCGTGCCGCCCGGCGGCCTCCACCAACTCCTGAGTGAATACGCCCCCGCCGATGCGCGCCGAGCGAGCGGCGGGATCAATGGCAATGGATTTCATCGGAGATAGGTCGATCACCAGGCCGTCGTCGCAGGTGCCCCAGCCCAGGAAGCTGTGGCCCCCGCTGCGGACGGCCAGCGGCAAGCCGTGCTCGCTGGCCAGCTCAATACACCGCAGGAGGTCGTCCGGCCCGGCGCAGCGAGCCACCGCCGCCGGACGGCGGTCGGTCGAGGGATTCTTCCAAAATACGCTGCGGGCGCTCTCATAGGCGGGCTCGCTGGGCAGGATCAATTGTCCCTTCAGGCGGGAGCGCAAACCGCGGAACGAATCCGGAGCGCTCCCGGCGGGCTCCTGGTTCCTGAAACGACACGCGCCGGCGGCCGAGCCGGTCGGTGAGATAGCCGCCCAGCAGCCCGAAAATGCCGCCGGCGAACGCCGGGATATAGAACAGCCGGCCCACCCACATCTGGAACTCCGGCGAGCCGGGCACGGCCCCGGTCAGTTCCAGCAGGGCCGGCCGCACAATCAGCGGGAGCATCAGAATCTCGTAAATGTCAAAGGAAAACCCCACGACTGCGATGAAGCAGATCAGCCACTGCTGCGCCGTGAGTCGCGGGAGAGCGGCGGGGGCTTTGGCATCGGCCATGAAGGTTCGCTCCAGTCAGGGCGCGGGAATCGATGCGCTTGCAGAACACCCCTGATTCCGCCCACCCGTGAAGCACAGCGCCGCATTCCGGCTGCGCGGCGGACCACCGCCGGCTGCATGCGGAAGGTAGCATTCCGGAACAGCTTTGCACGACGGGAGGCCAGAGAATGCGAAACGGATTTGACCCCATCCGTTCCCGCCAGCCGGTCCCTGCGGAATGAGCAGGATCATCTTATCGCGGATGCGAACGGGAGAAAAGCAGAATTCCAGGGCGCGGGGCGGGGCGGCGGCGGACCGCCGTCGCACATGATCCCTTGGTTGTTTCCTGGCTTCAATGGCATAATACGGGTGGCGGAGTTTCCCCCACATCTTGAGGAGTTGCCATGCCCTATCCGGATTTAATGGTGCAGCCCTTTCGCGACGAGCTGACCCGCCTGGGCGTCAGCGAACTGTTGACGGCCGCGGCGGTGGATGAGTTTCTGCGGAACAAGGCCGGCACGGCGTTGTTGGTCATCAACTCCGTCTGCGGATGCGCCGCCGGCCGCGCGCGGCCGGCGCTGCGGCTGGCGCTGGAACGGGGCCGGCGTCCCGACCGCATGGGCACGGTGCTGGCGGGCCAGGATCTGGAGGCTACCGCGCGGGCCCGCTCCTACTTTGCGCACCTGCCGCCGAGCAGCCCGTCGATGGCTCTCTTTAAAAATGGGGAATTGGTCTTCTTCCTGCCGCGCAGCGCCATCGAAAGCCGGGAGGCCGAGGCCATTGCCGCCGAACTGGCGGCCGTGTTTGAAGAACACTGCGGCTAGCAGGGCCGCTGGCCCGAACCGCCGCCGGGTTGTTCTGTTGCAACCAGCAACCCTTCCGGCGCATATAAGGAAAAGACGGCAGGGTGGAAGAGAGCCGATCCGTAGAGGAGGAA
>DATMAF010000504.1:0-5470 GCA_035560315.1 Terriglobia bacterium
CCGGGAAAGGCCCCGCCCCTAAAAAGTGGCATCCCGCTCCGCACCGCAACTCCTCCGTTCCGGGGTGATCGAAACACTGATAGTTCCGGGGGATTCCTGCCTTTAGTATGGCACGTTTCCAATCCGGGCGGCGCTTGTTAAGATAGGGCGGGAGACGCCATCGTCCTCGTGGGATCGCACACCGCCAGCCGCCATCCGGATTCTGCGCACAGCCCCGCCCGGCCCGCGGCGGGCCGCCTGTTTCTGCTCGATACCATGGGGTACATCTTCCGCGCCTATCATGCCCTGCCGCGCTTGACCAACCGCAGCGGGATGGCCACGCAGGCCGTCTACGGTCTGAACAACATGCTGAAGAAGCTGATGGCCGAGTACCAGCCGGAATACCTGGCGGCGGTTTTTGACCGGGCGGAGCCGACGTTTCGTCACGAATCCTTCGCCGGCTACAAAGCCAACCGCGCCGAGATGCCGGAGGAACTGGCGGCGCAGCTTCCTTACATTCACCGTCTGCTGGAGGCGTTGCGGATTCCGGAACTCTCGCAGGCCGGCTATGAAGCCGATGACGTCATCGGGTCGGTGGCGCGGCAGGCCGCATCGCAGGGCTACGAGGTGTTTGTCATCTCCAGCGACAAGGACATGCTGCAACTGGTGCAGGATCGCATCCGGGTGATCAATCCCATGAAAGACACGGTCTTTGATGTGGACCAAGTCAAACAGGCCATGGGCGTGCCGCCGGAGAAGATTCCGGATTTGATGGCCCTGATGGGCGACTCGGTGGACAACATTCCCGGAGCGCCGGGGATTGGGCCGAAGGGCGCCCAAGAGCTCATTCAAAAATACGGCAGCGTGGAGGCGTGCCTGGAGCACGCCGCGGAGGTAAGCCGCAAGAGCTACCGCGAAGCGCTCGAACGGCACCGCCAGCAGGTGCTGATGAGCAAGGCGCTGGCGACGATTGATGTCACCGCCCCCGTGGAGTTTTCGCTCGAGCGGCTGCGTGCCGGCCCGCCGGATCCTGGTCCCCTTCGCGAGCTCTACCAGGAACTGGGCTTCGCCAGCCTGCTCAAAGAGCTGCCCGCGGCCGAGGAAATCCGTTGCGAGCGCCGCCGGATCGCTAGCGAGCGGGAACTGCAAGAGCTGCTGCCATTGCTCTGCAAAGAAACGCCCGTCGCGCTGGCCGTGGGGAGCGAATCCGCCGTCCCGGAATCACACGGCCGCTTTGCTTTCGGCAGCGGCGTTGCGATGGCGCTGGCGATGGAAGCAGGCGTGGCGTATGAGATCGATCCGGCACTGACGCCGAAGCTGCGCGGCTGGCTCGAGGACCCGGAACGCCCGAAGTCGATTCACGACTCCAAGACCGCACAGTTGGTCCTGCGAGAACAGCAGGTGAAACTGGCCGGCGTGCGGCACGACACCTTTCTCTATTCCTATCTGCTGGACGCCACCGAGACCGCTCACGACCTGGGCAGCGTCGTGGAACGTCGCTTTGGAACGCGGCTTTCCGGCGGTCTCGCCGAACAGGCGGATTGGACGGCGCGGTTGGCGGCGTTGCTGGAGCCGGAAATCAAAGAACAGGGGCTGGAGCGGGTCTATGCGGAACTGGACCTGCCGCTGGCGGCCATCCTGGCGGAGATGGAACGCGCCGGCGTCCGGCTGGATCCCAGACCGCTGGCGGAGCTTTCCAAGCGCCTGGAGCGCGATCTGGAGGCCTTGCGGGAGGAGATTTTCCGGCTGACCGGCACGGAGTTCAACATCAATTCCCCGAAGCAGTTGGGCCAGGTGCTGTTTGAGCAGATGGGCCTGCCCGCCCCTCGCCGGCGCGGGAAGACCAAAGCGCCCTCGACCGCCGTGGACGTGCTGGAGGAACTGGCGGCGGAACACGAAGTCCCCCGCCGGGTGCTGGAATACCGGCAACTGTCCAAGCTCAAATCCACCTACGTGGACGCGCTGCCGCAGTATATCCATCCCGCGACCGGCCGCCTGCACACCTCCTACAACCAGGCGGGCAGCGCCACGGGCCGGCTCTCCTCCAGCAATCCCAACTTGCAGAACATCCCCATCCGGACGGAGCTCGGACGGGAGATTCGGGCAGCCTTTGTGGCGGAAACCGATTGCCTGCTGCTGGCGGCGGATTATTCGCAGATCGAGCTGCGGCTGCTGGCGCACTTCAGCGAAGACCCGCTGCTGGTGGAGGCCTTCCGGCGCAACGAGGATATTCACGCCCTGACGGCCGCCGCCGTCTTCGGCGTCCCGGCCGCCGAGCAGACCGCCGAGCACCGCCGTCGAGCCAAGGCCATCAATTACGGGATCGTCTATGGCATCAGCCCGTTCGGGCTGGCCCAGCAGTTGGGGGTCAGCCAGGAGGAGGCTGCGCAGTTCATCGCCAGCTATTTCAGCCGCTATCAGGGGGTCCGCCGCTTTCTCGACGCCACCCTGGAGGAAACGCGGCGGACGGGACAGGCGCGGACCTTGTTCGGCAGGCTCCGCCGCATTCCGGACATCCACAGCAAGGATCCCAACGCGCGCGGCTTCGCCGAACGCACCGCCATCAACACGCCGCTCCAGGGCAGCGCCGCCGATCTCATCAAACTGGCGATGATCCGCGTGGACCGCGGCTTGAAACAGCGGCGGCTCGCGGCCCGGATGATTCTCCAGGTGCACGACGAGCTGGTGCTGGAAGCGCCCATACCAGAGCGCCGGGAAGCCGCCGCGCTGCTCCGGGAGGGCATGGAAACCTGCTACCCGCTGCGCGTGCCGCTGGTCGCCAGCGTGGCGGCCGGACCGAACTGGAGAGACCTGGAAGACATCGCGGCCTAGGAGCCGCGCCCCCGCCGGCCGGCGCTAACCTTGCGGGCGCACGGTGCGAACCTTCCCCCGCACCGGAAGCGCGAACAGTTTGGCCGGAAGTTTTTCGTTGTGCCGGCTGTTGCGATAGCGGGCGATGAGGTAATCCTTGCTGGGCTCATAAAACGTCTGCTGCAAGGGCTGCCATGTTTCCGTCGACAACCACAGCTCAATGCGCTCCAGCCGCGAGGAAACGGCGGAATTTTTGGGAAGCAGCTCCAGCAAGACGGCCGTCGTCCCTTCCCAATCGGCCTCTCCTTTGAGGGAAACCCGATAGTTTTTTTGCAACTGGCTTCCCGGAGTCCCGAAGCCCAAAAGCAAGAATTGCTCCAGCAGGCCCTGATTGTTGGTCAGAGAGTACTCTTCAATCACCGCGATCCTGGGCCGGTAGATGGAAACCTTGCCGTCCGAAAAGAGGACGTACTTCTCGGCCGGCTGCTGGAACGCCAGCATCACGCGGGGCTGGCTTTTGGTTTTCTCAAAATAGATTTTTCCTGTTTCGGTGGAATGGTCATCCACGATGACGGTGACTTTTGTGTATTCCAGGTCTGCCGACAGGCTGGAAAACCGCGCCGCCGCCTGATCCATTCCCGCCAGCACCGTCTCCAAGGTTCTGGATGCGGGAACCGCAGTCGTTTGCCCTCCGGCCGCCATCGCCAGGCACAATCCGCCCCCGACCAGCGCCAGCACCACGTTCCGGCAGCATTGCCGGAAGCGGAGGCTACTCGTGAACGCGGACGGCATAGCTGACCACCTTCCCGCTCTCGTCTTTTTCCGGCTTGAAATGCACGAGCCGGACCGGCTTGCCGACGTACGCCTCGATAACCTGTTGCAGTTGCCCCCCCAGGGCCTCAGTTCCGGCCGACAAGTCGGTTTTCAGCAGCGCCGCGGGAACCTGATACACCTTCTCTTGCTGGTTGGATGAAAGCAACACCACGCCGGATGCCTCGGGAGCAGCGGGCTGATCCCCAAACCAGGAGCGCGGCGTCAGGAAAATGAAGGCCAAAATCAGCGCCACCATGATGTCGTATTGCCAGGTGCCTCGCTCATAAGTCCAAAACAATCCCCGATAGATGGCCGCGCCGATCTTGCGGAACATGGCATTAGTCTACGTCAACCATGCGGTCATTGGTAGGGGAGCAACGCCGGGCCGCTGCGCCCGGGGATCAGGAACTGGCCGGCTGGGGGGCGCTTTCCAGGATGTGGCCGTCGCGCATGCTGACAATCCGGTCGCTGTAGAGCGCCACTTCCGGGTTGTGGGTGATCAGCAGCAGGGTTTGCCCGAACTGGTGGTTCAATTGCTGGAGCATGTTCATCACCAGTTCGGAGTTTTCCGTGTCGAGGCTCCCGGTCGGCTCGTCCGCCAGCAGAATCTTGGGGTGGTTGACCACCGCCCGGGCGATGGCGACGCGCTGCTGTTCCCCGCCCGAGAGCTCCGACGGGCGGTGCTCCATCCGCGCCTCCAGGCCGAGCATTTTGATGATCGAGGCCATCTCCGCCCGCGAGGCCCCGTTGCGGTTGCCGGCAATGTGGCACGCCAGGGCGATGTTCTCATAGACCGTCAGGGTGGGCAGCAGGTTGAAGCGCTGGAACACAAACCCGATTTTCTGCTTGCGCAGCTCCGTGCGCTGCGCGTCGCTCAAGCTGCCGAGTTCCGTGCCATCCACCACCACCCGGCCCGCGGTCGGCGGCGTCAGCCCTCCGATGACATGCAACAAGGTGGATTTTCCGCAGCCCGAGGGGCCGACCAGGCTGACGAATTCGGCTTCCGCGACACGCAGGTTGACGCCGCGCAGGGCGGGCACCTCGACCTTGCCCTGGCGATACACCTTGCGCAGGTTTTCCACTCGGATGATGTCGCTCATGGGATCCGACAGCCCATCCCCGCTCTCGCGTCCCGGCCCGGAGCCGGTGTTCGCAACGCCGGCCGGAAAATCTTGCGGCGCCCCTCACTCATACGCCAATGCCTCGATCGGATCGCGCTGGCTGGCGCGGATGGCCGGATAGCAGGCGCCGCAGAGGCTGGAGATCAGCGCAATGAGGCCGGCGCGCGCCATCCAGTCCGCCGTGAGCAGAATCGGGAGGGTGGGGAAGATGGCGTTCACCACCGCGCGCACGGCATAGCTCATGCCGATCCCGGCGCCAATTCCAAAGACCGTCAGCAACGCGCTTTCCCGCAGCACCAGGCGAAAGATGTAGGCTTTGGACGCTCCCATGGACTTGAGAATGCCAATCTCGCGCGTCCGCTCGACCATGGTGGAGTACATGGTGACAAAAATCACCAGCAGGCCGATGACCACCGCCAGCGAGATAATGACGCTGATGAAGTTGCTCAGGCCGGGGATATTGCCCGCCACCATCATGGAGACGTACTCTTGCATGTCGCGCAACTGGTAATGCGGCAGAATCTGGCGCATCCGCTCCAATACCACGCCCACCTGGCGGGCATCGGTCAGCTTGACGAAAAACACGGAGGCTTTGCCGAGCGAGCCCATCAGCTCCTGCAAGCGATCCAGCCGCAGAAAAATCCGGGCTCCCTTGCCATGCTCCACGATCCCCGCCAGACGGAACTGCTGGTTGAGCAGCTCAATGGTCTGGCCCACGCGCAGATGTCGCGAGGCGGCATAGATGT
>DATMAF010000505.1:0-2186 GCA_035560315.1 Terriglobia bacterium
AATGCCTGCGCAACACTAGAGGATCACGCGTCAATCCCCTGTCAATAGGACAATCCTAGGCAGCGTGCGGCATGGCGCGGGCGGCTCCGCCTTAACGCCTCAAAATATCGAAGCCCCAAAACAGCAGCAACAGGATGCCAATCCACCCGTTGGTGTTGAAGAAAGCGGCGTTGAGGCGGGACAGGTCCGAGGGCTTGACAAGGTGGTGTTCATAAACCAGCAGCCCGGCGGTCACGATCAGACCTGCCAGGCTGGGCCACCCCAACTCCGCAGTCCAGGCCAGCCAGGCCAGCAGCAGCACCATCACGGCATGCAGGGCCGCGGAAAGCTGCAAGGCGCGCGCGATACCCCAGCGCTGCGGGACGCTGTGCAGTCCCGCGCGGCGGTCGAACTCCGCATCCTGGCAGGCGTAGAGAATGTCGAAGCCGGCGGTCCAGAGCGTGACGGCGGCGGTGAGCAGCAGAATCTCCCCCTCGAGCGATCCGCGCACTGCGATCCAGGCCGCCGCGGGAGCCATGCCCAGGCAGAATCCCAGCACGAGATGCGACAGCACCGTGAAACGCTTGGTGTAGGAGTAAACGAAGAGGACAGCCAGAGCGACCGGCGAAAGCCGGAACGCCAGCGGATTGAGCTGCCAGGCGGCAACGATCAGGACGACCGACGAGACCGCGGCAAACGACCATACGAAACCGACGCTCAGCGTCCCGGCGGGAAGCGCGCGCGTGGCGGTGCGGGGATTGGCGGCATCAATGTGGCGGTCGATCAGGCGGTTGAAGCTCATCGCCGCGGAGCGCGCACCGACCATAGCCACCACAATCCAGAGCAATTGATGCGCCGTGGGCCAGCCGCGCGCCGCCAGCAGCGCTCCCAACAGCGCAAACGGCAGGGCGAAAACGGAGTGCTCGAACTTGATCATTTCGCCCGTCAGCCGCAGCTTTTCCCAGAGGGAGGCAGAGGGGCGGGAGGCAGCCTGGGGGGAGCGGAGCGGCATGGTTCGCTATTCGCCAGCGCAAGGGATCATTATACGGGCAACCGCGACGCCAGGGAGACTGTGATAAGCTGAAGGCGCCGCATTCCATGACATGCGCGTCCACGGAGAAGCTGGGGAGGAGCCGAATGGGGGAGGAGCCGAATGGCAAAGATCAATGAAATCGCGCCGGATGTCTATCGAATCTCCCTGTATGTGCCGGCGATTGATTTGCAATTCAACCATTTTCTCGTCCGGGACGAGGAATCGGTGCTGTTTCATTCCGGCCTCCGGGGATTTTTCCCGGAGCTGCGCGAGGCCGTCGGCCGGCTGATGGATCCGTCCAAGCTGCGGTGGATCGGCTTCAGCCATTTTGAGTCCGACGAGTGCGGGGCGCTGAATCACTGGCTGGAGGTTGCTCCGCAGGCGCAGGGACTTTGCAGCGCGCTGGGCGCCATGGTCAGCGTGAATGACTTTGCGATCCGGCCCCCGCGCGGCATGGCCGATGGCGAGACGGTGGCCACCGGCAAGTATCGCTTTCGTTTTTGCTCCACAGCCCACCTCCCGCACGGCTGGGACGCCGGGCTGCTGTTCGAAGAGACGCACCGGACGCTGCTGTGCTCGGACCTGTTCCACCATGTCGGAGACGTGGAGCCTTTGACAGAGTCCGACATTGTGGGCCGCTCGCGGGAGGCGCTGCTGGAATATCAGAAGGGACCGCTGGCGAACTATGTGCCCTACACGCCGCTGACGGACCGCATCATGGAGCGGCTGGGCGCTTTGAAGCCGCAGACCCTGGCCACGATGCACGGCTCGTCGTTTCGCGGCGACGGCCAGCAAGCCTTCCGCGACCTGGCCGCCGTCTTCCGGGAAACGCTGGGCGGGGCGGGCTGATCTCTGTGCCGGCGGCGAGAGTCAGTGGGCGTGGCCGGCGGGCGTGATCTGAAAGCTCTCGGCCAGCCCGCGGAACTCGGGCAGATACTTCTCCCAGCCCGCCGTCTCGACAATCCCTTCGATAATCATGTCCCTGTCGCCGGCGCGCACCGCCACCAGGAGGATGCGGACGGGAATGGACTGCGACGCCTCCTTGGCATCGGCGATAATCTCATAGCCGTTCAGCCCGTTGATGACCAGGGGCCGCTCGCTGAAGTTGGCAAACTCCACGAACTGGCTGCCCTCGGTCAGGGCTTGGCGCGCCGTGGCGGCCAGGGGCGCGACC
>DATMAF010000506.1:0-4430 GCA_035560315.1 Terriglobia bacterium
CCGGGCGTCAGGCCGTGCTCCGGATGGCCCGGAGTGCGGCTGCCCCATTGCCGGAATCGCTGAATCTCTTCGAGCGGCAGATCGTAGCCGGTCAAGTGCAGCAGGGCGTACAGCAGCATGGAGCCGTGCCCTGCCGAAAGCACGAAGCGGTCGCGGTCGGGCCAGCCCGGATCGCCGGGATCGTGTTTCAGGAAGCGCGTCCACAGCACATAAGCCATCGCCGCCGCGCCCATGGGCATTCCGGGATGGCCGCAACCGGCCTTTTCCACGGCGTCCATCGCCAGCGTGCGGATGGTGTTAATGCACAACTCGTCCAGTTGCGCCTGGTCCAGCGGGGCCGTTGGTTCCGTCTTGGTCATCTCCGTCACAATGTTTCCTCAAACGATCGCGCGGCAAACGTTTCCTGCTGCGGCCGGGAATTGCGGCATCGGATTCTGAAAAAGGAACGGCAGAGCATCATAACACAAGGCGGGGAAAGGGAAAGGATTCCACAGCCTGCGCGCAGCCCCAACCCGCCGCCTGTGATTGCCGGGGATTCCGCGCCGCGGGCGGTTAGGGGTTCAAGCGGGAGGAGTGGTGCCGGACGTCAACGCCCTCGACGAGCATCAAGACATCCTCGGCGATGTTGGTGGCGTGATCCGCGATGCGCTCCAGGTCGCGAACCACGAAGAGCAGGTCGATGGACTGCCGCACCGCCGTCAGGTCATGTTCCATGTATCGGATCAGTTCGCGGTAGATGGCGTCGCGCAGGGCGTCCACGGCATCGTCGGAAGCCAGCACGCTGCGCGCCATTTCCGAATCCCCTTTCACGAAGGCGTCCAAGGCTTTGCGCACCATCGACTCCACCAGATTGGCCAGATGGGGAATATCAATCGGAGGCTTGATGAGCTGCTGGCTCAGCAAGGAAAGCGAACGCTCCGCGATATTCACCGCCAGATCGCCCATGCGTTCCAGGTCGGTGTTAATCTTCATGGCGGCGGTGATGAGACGCAAGTCCGTCGCCACCGGCTGCGCCAGCGCCAGCAGGCGCGTGGCGTGCTCGTCAATGTCGATCTGCATCTGGTTGATGCGGGCTTCGTTGCGCAGGACCTTTTGCGCATGCTGTTCGTTGCGCTCGATGAGCGATTGGATGCTGGCAGCAAGACCGGCTTCCACCAAACTGCTCATCTCCAGAAGGCGCTTTCGCAACTCTTCCAGTTCCTCTTCCAGATGCCGCAAGGTCATCGCTTCCTGGTCCGGTTCCGCCGCCTTTGCTTTTGGTCTGCCTTCTAACACCAGTATAATCCTCCGGCGGGCCGCGGAGGAGACGCCCCTGGCCTGCTTGGTTCCTTTGAGGGAACCCCAGCCCGTCTCCCCAGGAGGTTGGTCCGTGTCGCAGAGGCTGTGCCTCCAAAACAAAAACGCGCCAGGAAATCGGCGCCCTGGCGCGTGTGCAACCATCGGATCTAGAACGCGGCTACGGGGCGACGTCCTGATCGGTGTGGAAGTTGGTCCACTCCTCGGTCCAGTCGTAGGCGCCAATCCCTCCGAGGAAGTTCGCGGACTGGTCAAAGAAGCCGTCGTCCGGAGGAGAAACGGCTCCGGCGCGGAAGATGGGGCTGCCGAAGCGGGCCATGAAGTCCGGATCGCTGTACTCGAACGGGTTGTTCAGCAGCGGGTCCTGGCCTGCGATGAAGTTCTTGCCGGCGCCGTTGCCCTTCTGCCCGTTGGCATAGTCCAGCGTGTAACCGGCTCCGAGCTGGCCTTCCACCGTGTTGGCCCCCTGGGTGCCGGAGTTGTTGTTGAACATCAGGATGCCGTCCATCTTCACGTTGCCGGCATCGGCCTGTGCTTGCGTGGCGGAATCGCTGATGCTGACCGCAGGGCTGAAAAAGCGAGTGACGACCGTGTTGTTGATGGTAGCGCGGGCGCCCCGTCGCAGAAACAGGCCGGGCGAACTGGCCTCGTCGAAGCCGACTTGGCCGCTTCCGATGAACGTCATGTTGTAGATCGTCGGGTTGGAGGCCGGGCTGGCGCCTTGGTTGAATTCGCTGTTGTCGCCTTCGACACCGCGGTTGCCCTTGGCGTCCGGGCTTTGGTACATCAGCCCAAACTGGATCTTGCCGGTGTAGCCAAGCTGGAAATCCACAAAGTCGTCAGCGCCCAGGCCGCCGATGAGATAACGGGCATTCATGGTGCCGCCGAACCACTCGAAGGCGTCATCCAGGCCGTACTTGGCTTGCAGGTACTCGGCCACGGTGTCGGTGCCGCAGGCGCCCCAGGTGAAGGAGTTCACCTCGTTGTTGGGCGAAAGGATGGAGCCGGCGAACTCCACCCGAACGTATCGCAGCGTGCCGCAGTTGTGCGCCAGGTTGGGCGTGGCGCCGCCGCCGTACAGACTCTCGTCATCGCCGACCAGTCCTTCGATGAAGAAGGTCCCGGCGGCGTTGTTGCCGCTCTGGTTGGAGCCGACGTTGACATGCGAGGTGCCCAGCATCACCAGGCCGCCCCAGTCGCCGCGATTGCGCTGCCCGAACGGAAGCGAGCTGGTCATGATGATCGGACGCGACTTGGTCCCGTTGGCCACGATCTTCCCGGTGCGGGTGATCAGCAGCAGCGAGGGGGGCTGGCTTCCCGGCAGCCCGAAGAGGAAGGTGCCGGGCTCAATCGTCAGCGTGGCGCCGTCCTTCACCGAGACCCGGCCACTGATGTTCCACTGGGTGTCATTGGTCAGGGTTCGATCCGACGTGATCGGCCCGGAGAGGGTCTGCACCGAGTTGACCACGCCGATCTTCATGTACATGGCCTTGAGCACCCGCGTTCCGGTGTAGTCGCGGAGTTGGTACACGAAGGTGTGCATTCCCAGTTCATTGGGGGCGGTGATGGTGGCGATCGTCTGCTTGGTGACGGCGCTCAACTGCCGCGGCTGGAAGCCTTGCTCCCGGGTGTTGCCGTCGATATCCGTTACCGTGCTGGTGTTGCCCGGCAGGTAAGTCTTGGCGCCGGTCTGGTTGTTCTGCCGGTAGGCGATGACAACATAGGGATAAAGGTCGTCATTGGGTTTGAGGGTCAGCTTCAACGTGATCTGCTCGCCCGGCTGATAGACGTATTTGTCGGTGTAAATCCAGCCGGCCAGCCGGCTCTGCGGCCCGTTGTACGAGGTCAACGACCGCTGCCGCTCCAGGGTGCTGTAGCGCGCCAGGGTCTCTGGTTCCTGCGCCCCGCCCAGATTCCCCGCCAGCAGCACAGCCACCCATAACCAACTCACTCGCATAGCATCTCCTTTCACTCACATCCTGTTTTTAGAAAAATGAATAGCTCATTCCCATCTGAAAACTGCGGCCGCTGCGGTACTCCCGGTGCACGAACTCCCCCTGCGTCCAGCGGCTGGGGGAATCGCTGAGGTTCTCGGCTTCGAATTTCATGTTCCAATTCCCGTTTTCGGAGAGCGATAGCTGGTAGGCGAAATCCAGCGTCGTGCGGCCTTCCTGGTAGAGATCCGGCACCCCGAAGGCCCCCACATCGGAAAGGCGGCGGGAGACGTAGTTGACGAAGAAGCGGGCCGTGCTCCGCCACCGCGGCCGGTTCCATTCGGTAACGACGTTGGCCAGGTAGCGGGACTGTCCCAGCAGGGGCCGGGAAGCGGAGGTCAGCGCTCCGACATCCTCCGGATGGATGTCCACGGTGGAGTCCACAAAGGTAAAGTTGGAGGAGACCGAGAACTCGTTCAGCGCCGGGGTGAACGAGCCCAGCGCGCGGCGGAATTCCAGCTCGAAGCCGAGATTGCGGGCTCCCTTGGCATTCACGAAGGTCTGCCGCAGGTCGGCTGCTTGGAGGATGGCGGATTCGATGGGGTCATGGAAGGTCTTGGCGAAGAAGCTGGCCGCTACCAGTTGATTGCCCGTGGAGAACCACTCCCAGCGAAGATCGTAATTATTGATGGTGGCCCGCTTGAGGTCGGCGTTCCCCTGGGTGGCAAATCCGCCGAGCACATCGGTGAAATCAAACGGCGACAATTCCCGGAAATCGGGGCGGGAAACGGTGCGGCTGTAAGAGACCCGCAGGTTCTGGGAACCGGTGAGGGCATAGATGAAGTTCACCACCGGAGCCGGGTCGGTATTCTCGAGCGTGGCCACCACCGGCACGGAATTGGGAACCAGATTGTCGATGGTGGTGACCACCTGCTCGGAGCTTTCGACCCGCACCCCGCCCGTAAGGCGGACGCGAGCACCAATGGCCAGATCGACCATCCCGTAACCGGCGTAGACATCCATGGTGGCGTCATAGGTGTCCGTGCCGCGAGTGAACTCGACGATCTGGAAGCCGTTGGGACGGATGTTGCCGGGGCCCAGCAATTGATTGCTCGGCAGGAACAGGTTTAGCGTGGAGGTCTCGCGCGGGATGTATCGAAAACGCCGGGCCGCAAAGTCGCGCTGGCGCAGCGTCGCCCG
>DATMAF010000507.1:0-9140 GCA_035560315.1 Terriglobia bacterium
GCGCCAGGGCCTCCGTGAGCCGGTTCCAGCGTCCGGCGCCGGCGGCCCCCAGCACCAGGATCGCCCCCAGCAGCCCGATCATGCCCACCAACAGCAAGGTCTCGCCCCAACTGGCCCCTCCAGCGGAAAACAGGAGCGCCAGCAGAATCACGGTGCCGAAGTCCGCCACCGAGATGGCCACAATCAGAAGCTGGCCGAGCGGGGTGGCATTCTCTCCGGCGTCCTTGAGAACCGGGACGACAATGCCCAGCGCCGTGGAGGCCAGCAGCACGGCCACAAACAGCGGCGCTTCAAGCAGCCCCGCCGCGCCCATTGCGGCGCACAGCGTCGATGCCAGCGCGATGGAAAGCAGAAACGAGCCGCCCGCCAGCTTCAGGACCCGGCCGCGCAACTGCTCCACATCCACTTCCAGGCCGGCCAGGAACAGCAGCGAGGCCAGCCCCAGCCGGGAGAGCGTTTGAATCGGCCCGTCCATCTCGACCCAGCCCAGGACGGAGGGGCCCAGCAGCACCCCCACCGCAAGTTCCAGCACCACCGAGGGCAGCCGGAAACGCGGGAAGAGTCCGACCAGGAGCGGCGCGAAAAAGGCCGCCCCCGCTACCATTGCCAATCCCCGGAAAGACTGTTCCTCCATCGCCGCCCTCCGTCGCGCTGGCTGGCCGGAAGCGCGGGAGTAGTTTACGCCTTTGATGCGCGGCGAGAAAGCGCGGACGTTTTCTGGAATGCGGCTACTGCTTCAGTTCCACGATGGTGGCGCCGGCGCCGCCTTCGTTGGGCGGGGCGGGAAAGAATTTCTCCACATGGGGGTGGGTGGCGAACATCTCGGCCAGCGACTTGCGCAGGACGCCTTTGCCGCTGCCGTGCACCACGCGGACGCGCGAGAGCGAGGCGAGGTAGGCGTTGTCGAGGAACTTGTCCACCCGCCGCAGCGCCTCCTCGGCGGTCTCGCCGATGACGTTGATCTCCGAGAGCGATCCGTGCGCCACCGGTGCCAGCGAGACACGGATTCCGGGGGGAACCCGCGCCGCGACACCCGCCGGCTGCGGGCCGGCTGCCGGCCGCGCGGCGGGCAGGACGTCTTCAACGTCTTCCACGGACACGCGCGTGCGCAGCAGGCCGACCTCCACTTCGAGCGTGTCGCCGGTCTTGTTCCGCACCACGCCGGTCTTGCCCAAGCTCTTGAGCCGTACGGTGTCGCCCACCCCCGCCTGGCGCGGAGCGACGGCGGGCATCACTGCCTTCCTCGCCGTTCCGACGTCCCCGCCTGCGAGGTGCTCCAGCATCGACTGGCGCAAGCCTTCCTGCGCCTCCTGCTTCAGTTGGACGCGCACTTGCGCCGCTTTTCTGGCCACTTCCTGCGGACGCAGGGAGCGCAGAGCCTGCGACCCCAGTTCGCGCAGCTTCTCACCGGCCTGCTGCTCGATCTGCTGGAGCAATGTTTCGAGCTGCTGCTCCCATCGCCTGGTGCGCTCCAGCTCGCGTTTCTGCTGCGCTTCGTGCCACTCCCGCTCACGTTTCTCCTGCGCCTCCAGCCGCGCTGCCAGTTCTGCGCGCATCTGCGAGGCCGCCTCGGCATCCGCCTTCAGGCGCGCCAGAAACCGCTCGACTTCCAGGTGCGACGACGACAGCGACTGGCGCGCCCGCTCCACCACCTCATGCGGCAAGCCCAGCCGCTCGGCGATGGCGATGCCGCTCGACCGGCCGGGCCGGCCGATCTCCAGTTGATAGGTAGGCGCCAGCGTTTCCTCGTGGAAGCCCATGTTGGCGCTGAGCACGCCGGGGGTGTTCGCGGCATAGGCCTTCAGCGCCATGTGATGCGTGGAGGCAATCGTGTATGCGCCAATGGAACGGAAGCGCTCCACCACCGCCACGGCCAGCGCCCCGGCTTCTTCCGGATCCGTGGCGCTGCCGAGTTCGTCGAGCAGGATGAGCGACTCCGGCGTGGCGGCGTTGAGCATCGAGGCGATGTTCACAAGATGGGCCGAAAAAGTCGAGAGGCTTTCCTGGATGGACTGCGCGTCGCCGATGTCGGCCAGGACGCGGTCGAACAGCGGGAACTCCGCCTCCTCTGCCGGGACGGGCAGCCCGGCCAGAGCCATCAGGGCCAGCAGGCCGACGGTCTTCATCGCCACCGTTTTGCCCCCGGTATTGGGACCGCTGATCACCAGAATGCGCGCGCCGCTCTCCAGCTCCAGCGAGACCGGCACCACGTTCCTCCCCTTGCCGCGCAGCAGCGATTCCAGCAGCGGATGCCGTGCCTTCACGAGGCGCAGCCGCGCCGCGCCGCCGGGGTGAAGGCGCGGGATGACGCAGTCATACTCCCTTGCGAACTTACCGCAGGCGAAGGCCAGATCGAGCGCGCCGATGATCTCCGCGCTGGCGGTCAACTCGCTCAGACATTGCCGCAACGATGCCGTCATTTCAGACAGGATCCGGAAGATCTCGCGCTGCTCCTGCTCGCGCAGGCGCACCAGATCGTTGTTCAGCTCGATGGTTTCGAGCGGCTCCACGTAAACGGTCTGGCCGCTGGAACTGGAGCCGTGCACCACGCCCTTGAGCTGGCTGCGCCTGCCGACGCGCACCGGCACCACGAAGCGGTCGCCGCGCACGGTGATGATCTCTTCCTGGGAAGGAGTCTCTTCGGCGAGCGTGCGCATCAGGCTGCGCAGCGAAGAGAGAATGAGGCCGCGCTGCCGCTCCATCTCGCGGCGGACGCGATACAGGCCCGGGCTGGCGTGGTCGTCGAGTTCGCCGTTTGGAAGGATCTTGCCGCGCCACTGCCGCAGCAGCGGCTGAAAGTCGCCCAGCCCTCCGGCGAGGCCCGCCAGCGCCGGCGCATGGCGGCGCGAGGCCAGCAGCACCCGGCGGATTTCGAGAACCCCCTCCGCAAAACGCAACAGAGAGCTGAGTTCCGCCAGTTCCAGCGTGGTTCCTTCCACGCCCAGCTTGACGAGCAAGCCGGTCGGGTCGTCGAAACCGGTAAAGGAAACCGGCTGGAGGCCGGCGGCATCCGCTCCGCCGGAGCGTTGCAGGCGCAGATACTCGGCAGCTTCAGCGGCAAGCGTTTGTCGCCGGCGGATGGCTTCCATCTCCTGACCGGGCGCCAGTGCCAGCAGTTGCGCGCGGCCGAGCGGGGAGCCGGCATAGGGCTCGAGCAGCGCCAGCAGCTCTGCGAACTCCAGCAGGCGAAGGGCATCAGCGGCCATGGCAACATCTCTTCACTGGGCGCGTTCCTGCTGATGGGGCTGGCCGGCGTGGACGGCTTCGCGCTCCGGCGACAGGCACTGGGCGGGAACGCCGCATTCGACGTGTTCGAACTGGATGGTGGTGTGGTGGATATGAAACCGCTCGTCCAGCATCTGGTTGAGCCGGCGCAGGATGTCGTTGCTCTCCGAGGGCGGGATATCGGCAATGGTCACATGACTGCTCAGGGCATGGGTGCTGGAACCCAGGCTCCAGACGTGCACATCATGCACCGCCTGGACGCCCTCCACCTGTTGCATCGCGGCGACGATTTTCTCCAGCGAGAGGCCGCGCGGCAGGCCTTCGAGCAGAATGTTGAGGGTCTCGCGGATGATGTCCACGCTCGACCACAGAATCAGCCCGCCGATGGCGAAGCTGAGCAGGGCGTCGATTTGCAGCCAGCCGGTGCGCTGGATGGCCCAGCCGCCGAGGACGATGGCGGCCGTGGAGGTCGCATCCGCGGCCGTGTGCACGAAGGCCGTGCGCATGTTGACATCCCCGCGCGCGTGGCGCAGCAGCGCAAGCGACACGCCGGTATCGATCACAAATCCGAGACCTGCTACCAACATCATCCAACCGGTGTGGAGCGGCAACGGGTTACGGAATCGCTCGTAGGCCTCATAGAAAATGAACAGCGCCAGCGCCACCAGCGCGAGGCCGTTGACGAACGCGGCCAGCACACCGGCGCGGTGGTAGCCGTAGGTCTTGACCTCATCAGCGGGCTTCGACTGCCAGCGAAAGGCGAACCACGCGAGCAACAGCGCCAGCGAATCAGTGAAATTGTGCCCGGCGTCGCTCAACAACGCCAGCGAGTGCGTCCAGTAGCCTGCGGCAGCCTCGGCGGCGGCCAGCGCCAGCATCAGGAGAATGGAGGCGCGGAGCACGGCCCCGGCTTGAATGTCATGAGGATGCATGGCCGCTGATGAACCCAGTCTACCGGAGGCGCTTCGAGAGGGTCAAGAAAGACGAAAACCGAAACGCCCCCAGTGCATTCCGGCGATCAGTTATGATTTAATTCCAAGGGGCCTGCCGGAGGAGCAGGCGCACTCATCCCAGCGAGAGGAACTATGACCATTCGCAATATCGCAGTGATTGGCTCCGGCTTAATGGGCCGGGGCATCGCCCATGTTTCCGCACTGGGCGGATACCGCACCACCATGGTGGACATCTCCGAGGAGATTTTGCAGAAAGCGCTCGGCAACATCCGCTCCGAGATGGAAAAGGCTGTTGCGCTTGGCAAGCTGACCGCCGAACAGAAGGACCAGGCGCTTTCGCAATTGACTCCGGAAACCAGCCTCGAGAAGGCCGCCCGGGATGCCGATCTGGTGATCGAGGCCGTGCCGGAGGACATGAAGCTGAAGATCGAGACCTTCACGCGGCTTGACAAGGCCGCCCCGGCGCACGCCGTGCTGGCCTCCAACACCTCCTCGATGAGCATCACGGAGATGGCCGCCGTGACCAGCCGCGCGCCGCGCTTCTGCGGCATGCACTTCTTCAATCCGGTGCACAAGATGAAGCTGCTCGAGATCGTTACCGGCCTGGAGACCTCCCCGGAGACGGTCCGCATCGCGGAGGAGGTCGGAAAACAGATGGGAAAGGAAACCGTCGTGGTGCGCGAGTCGCCCGGCTTCATCACCAGCCGCATCAATGCCATGATCGGCAACGAGGCGTTTTACATGCTCGAATCCGGGGTGGCCACGGCGCAGGACATCGACAAGGCCCTGAAGCTGGGCCTCAACCATCCCATGGGGCCCTTCGAGATGGTGGACCTGGTGGGCCTCGACACCCGGCTGCACGTGCTCGAATATTTGCACGCCACGCTGGGAGAAAAATTCCGTCCCTGCCCGCTGATGGTGCAATATGTGAAGGCCGGCCGGCTGGGCCGCAAGACGGGGCGCGGCGTTTACGACTACACCGCGGAGAAGAAGGGCTGATCGCGGCGCGACGTCACGAAACTACTCACGGAGAACATCGTTCATGCAGAAGTGGAAAAATGTGCGCCTGGAGGAGAGCGAGTCGATCTGGACGCTGACGGTGGACCGGCCCGAGGCGCGCAACGCGCTCGATACCCTGACGGTTCAGGAAATCCACCAGGCGCTGGACACCATCAACACCTCCGTCAACGGCGTGCTCATCCTGACCGGCGCAGGCGACAAGGCCTTCGTTGCCGGGGCCGACATCGCCTCCTTGCGCGAGCGCAAGAAGGCGCAGGCCTTCGACCGCATCAACCAGGGCTTGTTCAACCGCATTGAAGAATTCCCCTGGCCGGTCATTGCGGCCGTCAACGGCTTTGCGCTGGGCGGGGGCTGTGAGTACGCCCTGGCCTGCGATATCCGCATCGCCAGCGAGAACGCCCGGTTCGGCCTGCCGGAGGCCTCCCTCGGCATCATCCCGGCCGGCGGCGGAACGCAGCGGCTGCCGCGGCTGATTGGCCTGGCGCGCGCCAAGGACTGGATTCTCACCGGCGACATCTATGACGCGCAGGAAGCGTACCGGGTGGGGCTGGTCAGCAAGGTGGTCCCCATCGGCAAGCTGATGGAGACAGCCCGGGAAGTGGCCAAGAAGATTCTGGCGCGGGCGCCGTTGGCGGTGCGGCTGGCCAAGGTGTCGCTCAACCAGGCCTCCCGCATGCCGCTGGATGCCGGGCTGCTGTTCGAGACCATGGTGCAGGCCATCCTGTTCGAGTCCAAGGATAAGTACGAGGGGATGACCGCGTTTCTGGAGAAGCGCAAGCCCGCCTTCACCGGCGAGTAGCCCGGCCCGATGTTCCCCCAGCGGCCATCCCGAGCCTCTTGTTTTCTTGAGGAGGAATCCTGCCACAGAGCCGCTTTTTGTGACAGGACAGCGTATGGGCACGATCGAAATCATCCAGGGCGACATCTCCGAGGCGGAGGTGGACGCCATTGTGAACGCGGCCAACAATGACCTGCAACTCGGCGCGGGCGTGGCCGGAGCCATCCGGCGCAAGGGTGGTCCGTCCATTCAGCAGGAGTGCGACCGCATCGGGCGTATCCCGCTGGGCGAGGCCGCCCTCACCGGCGGCGGAAACCTCAAGGCCCGCTACGTGATTCACGCCGCCTCGATGCAGCTCGGCGGGCGGACGACGGCGGAGAATCTGGCGGCTGCCACGCGCAACAGCCTGCGCCGGGCGGAAGAGAAGAAATTGAAGAGCATCGCCTTCCCTGCCATCGGCACCGGCATCGCTGGCTTTGACATCCGCCGCTGCGCCGAGATCATGCTCGGCGTTGTCGCCGAGCATCTGAAGGGAGAGACCTCGCTCGAGCGCGTAGTGTTTGTCCTGTTCGACGAGCCCGCGCGCAAGATCTTCGAGGAAACCTGGGCGGCGCTTTCCCGCTCGCCGGCGTGAATCCGGCGGCCATCGCGGAGGCGGCATTCATGACAGCGGCATGGCTTTCCCTCCTCATCGCAGGACTGCTGGAGATCGTCTGGGCGGTGGGGCTGAAGTACACCGAGGGTTTCACGCGACTGGTGCCCAGCGCCCTCACGCTGGCCGCCATGGCCGCCAGCATGTGGCTGCTGGCGAACGCCGTCAGAACGATCCCCATCGGCACCGGCTACGCCGTCTGGACGGGGATCGGCGCCGCGGGCACGGCCCTGTTCGGGATGATCCTGCTGGGCGAGTCCCGCAGCGCGGCGCGCCTGCTGTGCCTTGCTCTGATCATCGCCGGGATCGCCGGCCTGAAGCTCACTTCGGAGCAGTGATGAGCGCGCTCGGAAGAGTTCTGGCGGAACTCGAGAAGTACGAACATCCCCTGTTCACCTTTGCGGCGCGCGAGAAGGGCGAGGCGGTGGAGATCATCATCGACTTCCGGGACCAGCGCATGAAGGCAGAGTTCAACCTGCACACCTACTACTTCCAGATGCACCCGCGCGACCTCGATCACCCGCAGTTCGAGTGGACCTTCCAGCGGCAGCTCTACGACTGCATGCACGATTACCTGATGGAGATGTTCATCCGCACGCCGCAGGAGCGCGGCCGGTAGCTCATCCTTCCCCGGCCTGCTGCGGAAGGGAGCAACGAAGAATCCGGATCGATCCGCAGGGCCAGCCGATTCTTCGCTTCGCTCCGAATGACCAATCAAGGAAAATGAGGGTATGGCAGTGGAAACGCCGCTGATGCCGGTCCTGCGTCAGGAGATTCGCGCCGCGGGCGGTAAGATCACCTTTGCCCGCTTCATGGAGCTGTGCCTCTACCATCCGCAGCACGGCTACTACAACACCGAGCGGGTCAAGCTCGGCCGGCACGGCGATTTCTATACCAGCGCCCACACCGGGCCTGCGTTTGCTCGCCTTCTGGCACGGCATTTTGAGTTGCTGTGGCGCGAACTGGGCAAGCCGGCGCAATTTGATCTGGTGGAACTGGGCCCCGGCGACGGCAGCTTTGCGGCGGAACTGCTGCCCTGGGTCGCCAAGCGCTTTCCGGAGTTCTGGTCGGTTTTCCAGTACACCGCGGTCGAGCAGAGTCCCCGCTTCCGCACCTGCTTGCAGGACCGCTTGGCGGCTTTTGGCGACCGCGTTCGGGTTCTGGATTCTCTGCCCTCTGCGGGCGCAACGCCGCCGCTTGCCGGCGGGCGCGGCTCGGCTGCGGCATCGGCACCGAAGGACGGCATCACCGGCTGCCTCTTCGCCAACGAGTTCTTCGACGCCCTGCCCGTTCATATTCTGGCGGGCCGCCGGAGCGGGTGGAGAGAACGCTATGTGTGCCTCCAGCGGGAGGCGCTGGCCTGGAGCGAAGGGGAGCCCAGTTCTCCCGAGTTGGAGCGCATCGCCGCCCGCTGCTTGGGAAATCTCCAGAACGATTTCGTGGCCGAGGTTTGCCTTGCCGCGGAGGCGTGGCTGGAGGCCATCAGCCGCACGCTGCGGCGCGGGGAACTGCTGGTTGTTGATTACGGCTTTGAGGCCGGACAATGGCAAGCAGGCCGTTTCCCGGACGGCAGCGCCTTGGCCTACCGGCAGCATCGTGCGGCGGACGATTTGCTTGCGGACCCCGGCGAGCAGGACTTGACCGCCCACGTGAATTTCACGCATCTGCGCATGGCGGGCCGCAAGCGCGGGCTGGAGCCGCTGGCGCACATGACGCAGGCGCAATTCCTGATGGCGCTGGGCGAGTCCGATCAGTTTCAGGATGTGTTTTCCGACTGCGCCACCGACCGCACGCGGCAGCATCGCGCGCGGCAACTCAAGACGCTGCTCGTCCCGCCGGGGCTGGGAACAACCTTTCAGGTGCTTGAATTCCGCAAGGGGATGTAACTTGCCTTCGCTGCCCCGGGCAGAGCGGTCTTACGGCAGCGGCATCGGACGGTTGGGGCTGGGGGCGGGCACATTGCCGAAGGTGTTCAGCAGGTAGCCCGTGGCGGCGTAGTGCGCCATCAGGGAAACCAGTTCCACCAGGCCCTTGTCGCCAAACAGGCGCCGGCCTTCGGAAAACAGCGCCAAGGGAACATTCTTGTCCCGGAACATGGCGCGCGCCAGCCGGATAATAAACGACTCCTTCTCTCCCAGGCCGGCCACAGCAGCCGCGGGGGGCAATTCCTTGCGGAATTTCACAATGTCGATGATCGGCTGTTCCAGGCCCGCGCTTTGCGCCGCGCCTTCGTGCGCAGACCATTCATACTGGCTGCTGACCTCCCGCGCGGCGTTCAGGATCGCCAGTTCGGTCAGACGGTCGCCCAGTCCGGCCACCCGGCGCAGGTACTGGTTGACGGTGTAGAGGTGATCGGCAATGACGGGGCTGTACAGCCGGATGGCGTTCGGCCCGCGAATGGGCGCTCGCGGATCGCCGGGACTCAGAAAGCGGTCATAGACCCTCTGGCCGTAGTCGTCCAAATGTTCGCGCTTCACGGCGGGCAGCCGCATCTGCGAGTCCGGGTAGATGC
>DATMAF010000508.1:0-2754 GCA_035560315.1 Terriglobia bacterium
CCGCCGATATAAAGAGTATAGGGCAGAGTGACCTGCACGAGGTCGCCGGGCCGTAGCCCCTGCGCCCGCAGCCGCCGTGCGGAAAGCTCCGCAATGCGGGCGCAGTCGTTCTTGGTGCAAAAGACCGGCCGGGGATCGCCCGTGATGCCGGAACTGGCATGGAGCCGCGCCGGTGGCATCGGACCCTGGTAGGACCCGAAGGGGGGATGCTGGCGCAGGTCCGCGTCGAAGTCCGCCTTGGAGACGATCGGCAGCCGCTGCAAGTCGTCCAGGGTGCGGAGGGCATCGGGAGAAACGCCCGCCGCCGTCCAGAGGTTGCGGTAGAACGGGACATGACGCCAGGCGTACTCCGCCTGCTGGCGGAGCAGCCGTTGCTGCAAGGCCGCCAACTCCTGGCGGCTGGCGGTTTCGATGGCTTCCATCACCATTCCTGTTTCGCGCCGGCACGGGCCAGCGCGCGAATTCCGGCCAGGGAAAACTCCGCGATATGCTGCGCTAGCTGATCCCTCTGCTCCGGGGGCCTCTGCCACTCCGGCCCCAGGAGGGACAACACCGGACGGAACAGCTCCAGTGTGTTCCGCAAGCACTGGTCCTGGATGCCGGCGACGCAACGCGCGACCCGGCGGTCCTTCGGGTCGCAGCCCAGCATCTCGCTGACGACCTTGCTGCGGAAGAGAACCCAGGGCGGATGGCTCGCTCGACCAGCCGGGGCAGCGCCGGGGTCGGATCCGCCAGTTCGTGCGCAATCAGGCGGTGCATCCGGGAGCCGCGCCCGGCGTCGGCGACCGGCTGCAAATGGATCCGCACGCAGGAGCGCAGCGTCTCCTCCGGAGGCAGTCCTTCGCCCGTCTCCACGGCCAGCTCGCTGGCCTGCCACATCTGCTCGGTGGCGGAGCAAAGCACGGCCGCATACAAGGCCAGCTTGTCTCCAAAATGGTAGCGCACCGCGGCCACGTTGGCGCGCTCCGCGCGAAGTTCCAGGGTCACAGCGTCCTCCGAAACAGCAGCGTGGCGGCCGTCATCGTGACCGCGGAAAAGGCGAGCAGGTAGGCGAGGTCGGCGGTAATGGCGGCCATCCCGGTGTTCTTCAGCAGCAGGTTTTTGAAGGCGTGGACGGAATAAGTGAAGGGGTCAACAGCGGCAATCCACTGCATCCAGCGCGGAAAGGCCTGGGTGGGGTAGACGGCGCCGCTGGGAAAGAACAGCAGGGTGTTCAGCACGCCGAAGACCGCGCGCGGCAGCAGCGGGTCGCTCACGCGCACCATGAACAGGAACATCATGCTCACCAGCGCCAGCGCCGTCGCCACGATGACCACGAACACCCGCAGCATCCGCAACGGCTCAAAGGGATTCGCGATGCCGGCGATGAGCGAGCCGACCGTCATCAGCACCGCGCCGGCCAGCACCGCCTTGATGGCGCCGGAGAGGTTGAATCCCATGATCAGCTCCAGCTTGGTGATCGGCGTGACCAGGTAGCCTTCGTGCAGGCCCCGCGCC
This sequence comes from Terriglobia bacterium, assembly GCA_035560315.1. Taxonomy (GTDB): domain Bacteria; phylum Acidobacteriota; class Terriglobia; order 2-12-FULL-54-10; family 2-12-FULL-54-10; genus DATMAF01. The sequence continues at coordinate 1,498 of DATMAF010000508.1, forward strand.
TTGTCGTCGATATAGATGATGCCGCCTCCGATCATCACCATCATGAAAATGGACATCACAATGGAGCCGGGAAGCAGGTATTGAATGTAGGGGACATAGGGATAAATTTCGACGACGTCCAGGGTGACCTCCGGCGGGATGCGGGAGAACCCGGCGCGCTGTTGGTTGTAGGCCTCCACCAGCCCGCTGAGCGATCCGGTCAGGGCGCTGGCGACGAAGTTGTCGGTGTTGTCTTCGATCAGCGCGAGGCGCGGCTCCTGCCGGGTCAGCGTGCGGCGGGAAAAGTCCGGCGGGATGTTCAGCACGCCGTTGATGCGGCCCTGCCGCAGGTCCTCCAGGGCCTGGGCAGCGTCGGCGTACTGGATGGTTTCAAATGTCCGCGCATTGGCCGCAATGGCCCCGGCCAGTTCGCGGATCCGGATGGCCGCAAGCCCCTGGTCCTGGTCCACCACCCCGATCTTCAAATTCTTGAGACTGCCCCCGAAGGCGTAGCCCAGGACGATCAGTTGCACCAGCGGGAAGATCATGGAGACGGCGATGAGCAGGGGCGTCCGGCGGAATCGCCGCAATTCCCGCTCCACAATGGCCATCGTTCTTCGCATGTTCCGGCGCCCGGACTATCGTTGCGGCACCATGAAACCGGTTTCCAGCGGGGAAGGCTCCCGCAACTCATCGCGCAACTGCCGTCCGGTATAGTGCACAAATACATCGTCCAGCGTGGTGCTCTGGACCGACAGCGAATGGACCTGCACGCCCGCCCCGGCGGCCAGTTCCATCAGCGCCAGGGTTGTCGCCGGGCCGTTGGCGGAGACAATGCGGTAAACCGGATCGTCTCCGCTCACCCGCGCGGCGCCGGGCAGCTTCTCGAGGCGCTCCCGCCAGCCGGGCGGGGTCGGCGAAAAGCTGACCTCCAGAATGTTGCTGCCGGGAATGGAAGCCTTCAGTTTCAGCGGGGAGTCCAGCGCCACCAGTTTGCCGTGATCCACGATGGCCACCCGGTCGCACAGCTTGTCGGCTTCGTCCATATAGTGAGTGGTCAGCAGCACCGTCAGATTGACCCGCTCCTTGACGCGGCGGAGCATCTCCCACACGGCCACCCGCGAAACTGGATCGAGGCCCGTGGTGGGCTCATCGAGGAAAAAGATGCGCGGTTCGTGGATCAGGCCGCGGGCGATTTCCACCCGACGGCGCATGCCGCCGGAGAGGAGTTTTAGCGGCTTGTCCTTCCAGGCCGTCAGCTCCACCGCCTCCAGCAGT
>DATMAF010000509.1:0-2733 GCA_035560315.1 Terriglobia bacterium
GCTCGGCTATACCGCGCCCCGCCTCAACAACTACGAGTGGCTAAACGGCAGCGTGCTGGCGATCTTTGACGATACCCGCGATGTGCGCACCTTCGCCTCGCGGCGCTGGGAAGGCACCTTGCAGTTTGAGACCAAGCGTCCCCGCGCCACCACCGTCCTGTACCGCTACACGTTCCGGCGCGTGACGGTCAGCGACCTGAACATTGCGCCGCAAGATCTGCCGTTGCAGAGCCAGCCGGTCTTGGTGGGCTTGGTGGGCGTGAGCTGGATCCGGGACACCCGGGATGTGCCCACCAACGCCCGCGAGGGATTCTTTACCAGCGTCGACCTGGCGGTGGCCGCCAAGCAATTCGGCTCGGAAGCCAGCTTTGTGCGAGGGCTGGTCCAGAACTCCAGCTACCACCGCTTCGGGCCCGGCGTGGTGCTGGCCCGCTCCACGCAATTCGGCTTGGAGAGCCCCTTCGGCGAAGAGCGCACGGTCACCCTCCGGCCGGAGGAGAGCGAAACCCCGGAGCAGGTGCTGGCCACCAATGCCATTCCCCTGCCGGAACGCTTCTTTGCCGGCGGCGGCGCTTCGCATCGCGGCTTTGGGCTGAATCAGGCCGGCCCGCGCGACCCCGTCACCGGCTTTGCGGTGGGCGGCAATGCCCTTCTGCTGAACAGCGTGGAGCTGCGCTTCCCGGTCTGGGGCAATGTCAGCGGCGTGCTGTTTCATGACGCCGGCAACGTCTACTCCAGCATCCGCGCCTTCAGTCTTCGCCAGCATCAGAGAAGCCTCGACGATTTCAACTACGTCTCGCACGGCGTCGGCCTTGGTTTCCGCTACAACACGGCGGTCGCGCCGGTCCGCTTCGACGTGGGCTATAACCTCAATCCCCCGCGCTTCCTGGTGCAGACGGATCAGGGGCCGGCGCCGCGAAACCTCTCCCGCTGGCAGTTCCTGTTCAGCATTGGCCAGACGTTCTAGCGGGCCGCCGCAGGCGGGCTCTGCCTACTGTCCGGGAAGGGAACAGCCGCAAAAAGCAGGGGACGCGACCCCATGAGAAACTGCGCCCCTTAGGCGCCATGGGGCCATAGCGCCGCGGGAGTGTCCGGGGGGGTTGCCCGCGCTGTGGCTCGGTGGTTACGGCCGGCAAGCGGAAGGAAACGGACGGCGGCTGCCCGGTCCGGAGTCTGGAGGCTTTCTCCGCAACTATCGCTGGCCGGTGCGGGCGATGCCGTTGCGGAGAGTGTTCTCCACGCTCCCGATGCTGCTGCGATCAACCCTGGCTGGCTTCACGTCCAGCTCCCGCCGGGCGCCCTACTTGCTGATGCCGAGCAGTTCCACGTCAAAAATCAGGGTGGCGTTCGGGGGAATCACGTTGCCAGCGCCGCGCGCGCCATAACCCAGTTCCGGCGGGATGCGCAATTGCCGTTTGCCACCCACCTTCATTCCGGCGACTCCCTCGTCCCATCCCTTGATGACTCTTCCGGCCCCCAGAGGGAACACGAAAGGCTGGCCGCGGTCCACGGAACTGTCGAATTTCTGGCCGTTGGTCAGCCAGCCGGTGTAGTGCACCCGGACGGTCTGTCCTTTCACGGCAGTCTCGCCGGCGCCCGCCTTGATCTCCCAGTACTGGAGCCCCGAAGCGGTCTTGACCGGCTCGCCCTGGACCGGCGTTGGTTTGGCCGTGGAGTCAGGGGTCGGTGGGTTGCTGTTCTGCGCGCCGCCGGGGGACCTCATGAGCACCGCCCAGGCGATGAGCAGCGGGACAAATCGAATGGCATTCATAATTCTCCTCGCGTCGCGGGCCGCTGTTGCGGACTGCCGCCACTTTTTCCGCATGATAGCGCATTGCCGCGCTCTCGGCCAGCAGAATCCCGGCGCGGGAATCCCGGAGATTCAATGGGTCATCGAGTAGACCATGAAATTGATCCCAATGCGGTACGCATAACCGGAATACTTCTCCGGGTAGCAAGGCAGGTCCATGTATTCCCAGGCATCCCCCAGGTCGGCGTTGTAGGTGGCCATCACCATCAGCCGCCCCCGGTCATCAAAGATGCCGTAGAGGACCGGCTCGGTATCGTCGGGCTGTTCCCAGGTGCGGCCCCCATAGCAGGCGTTGCCGCGGTTGGGGACTTGCAGGACTTCGTCGATATCATAAAAGGTGTGAAAAATTTCGTGCGTCAGGGGGATGACCACCAACTGGCGGTCGGGGAAGACCTTGCGCATCTGGGCTTCGAAATTCATCTTCTGGCGGCCGCCCCAGAAATCGTCCACGTGCAGGAAGCCGCCGCGCAGCAGATGCTCCCGCAGCCGCGCTGCCTCCTCCTCGCTCAAGTGCATGCCGCCGACCTCGACAGCATAGAGGTAGGGATACTTCGGCAATTCCGGATCCAGCAGGGAGATGACATGCGGATTGGGATGCACGCGCACGCCAGTGAGGCGATGGACGCCGCCCATGAACTTGCAATCGGCGCCGGGGTAGTCAATCGCCCAGCCCCAACCCTGGCGGGGAAAAAAAGGGCCGCCGCCAAACTCCGGACACCTGAACTGCTCCGCCGGCTTGGGCATGGTGCGCCGCCCCCGCCAGCCGTTTTCGGTATAGACCAAGCGGGTGAAGTAGAATTCCGGAAAATCTTTCGGGGTTTCAGGCGGAGCCTCCAGGGCTTTGCCCCAGTCTTCGTCAACATATTCGAGGGAGAGTTCCTGCGGCACCGGAAGCCGAATCTGCTGGGCGCTCTCAGCGGCGG
>DATMAF010000510.1:0-6666 GCA_035560315.1 Terriglobia bacterium
TCTGCGGCCGCCCCCGCCAAAGGATAGCCCCCGGTCGCGGTTCTTTCCCCGTGCCTTGGTGCCGGTTGCTTGCGCCTGCTCGTAGCAGCAGGCCTTAGTCGGGGAGGGGGTCGGTGCAGCGGGGGCAGAGGCCGGATTCGTAGGCGGGGGCGTTACTCAAATCAGTGGGGAAGTTGCCGCAAACGGAGCAGATCCAGCCGTGGCTGCGGCAGGTCTCCAGCCAGGACTCCTGCGGAGCGATCCCTGCGGCATTCACGAGGTCTTTCACGGACCCGGTCGCGTAGGCCATGGGGAAACCTCCCTCTCGGAGCCGTCGTCCAGAGCAAAAGGCCGATCCGTCGCTCCGCTGGCGCTGCCCTCCGGATGGCCAAGCGTTGCGAAAGCGCACCTCATACGCAGCCGCCTAGGAGCAGCCGGAGGTGGCGCCGCAATTTTCGCACTTATAGCAGCTTCCGTTCCGCGTCATGATCGAGCCGCAGTCCGAGCACGTGGGGGCGTCCGCGGTGTAAAGCTGCGGCGTGGGAGCACGTCCGCCGCCGGGAGAGAGTGTTGCGGCGGACGCGCCGGCCGGCGTCGCGGGAGCAAGAGCGGACGAAGAAGGAGCGGGCTCCGACGAACCGTTCTCTACGATGCTGGCGGCCTCCTTGGACTCGTAGCCGGGCAGGAACTTCAGCGCCAGCCAGCGGAAGATGTAATCCATGATCGACTTGGCGTAGCCGATGTCCGGGTGGTTGCTCCAGCCGGAAGGCTCAAAGCGGGTGTGCGAGAACTTGTCGACCAGCACCTTGAGCGGTACGCCATATTGAAGAGCGAGCGAGATGGCGGTGGCAAAGCTGTCCATCAGCCCGGAGACGGTGGAGCCTTCCTTGGCCATGACGATGAAGATCTCGCCCGGCATGCCGTCCTCGTACTTGCCGACGGTGATGTAGCCCTCGTGGCCGCCGATTGAAAACTTGTGCGTGATGGACTCGCGCTCCGCGGGGAGTTTGCGGCGCACCGCCACGCGCTTTTCGAGCGGCAGCGGCGCTGCGGCTTCCGCGGCGGAAGCCGCTGCGGGCGCCCCGGCCGCAGCCGGCGCGCCGGGAGCCGTGCCCGGAAGAGCGGTTTTCTGTTCCCCGGAAGCGGAGCTGGCGCTGAGCGGCTGCACCTTCTTGGAGTTGTCGCGATAGATGGCAATGGCCTTCAGCCCCAGCCGCCAGCCGGCCATGAAGGTCTCGACAATGTCCTCTACCGTGGAGTCTTCAGGCATGTTGACGGTCTTGGAGATCGCCCCCGAGATAAACGGCTGCACCGCCGCCATCATCCGGATATGGCCCATGTAGTGGATGGAACGGGTGCCCGCCGCCGGGCGGAAGGAGCAGTCAAACACCGGCAGATGCTCCTCCTTGAGGCCCGGCGCGCCCTCGATGGTGCCGGTCTTGTCGATGTACTCGACGATAGCGCTCATCTGCTCCGGCGTATAGCCCATGCGCTGCAAGGCCGCCGGCACAGTGTTGTTGACGATCTTCACCAGGCCCCCGCCGACCAGCCTCTTGTACTTCACCAGGGCGAGGTCCGGCTCAATGCCGGTGGTGTCGCAGTCCATCATGAAGCCGATGGTGCCGGTGGGGGCGAGCACGGTGACCTGCGCGTTGCGATAGCCGTAGCGCGCTCCCATCTCGTAGCACTCCCGCCAGACGTCCTGGGTGGTGCTGTAGAGCTGCTGCCCGGCGGAGTTGCCGGGCAGGCGGCGCGGGTCGATGCCGCGCAGCGCCTCGCGGTGCATGGCGATCACTTCCAGCATCGGCTCGCGGTTCAGCTCATAGTGCGGGAAGGGGCCGATGGAGGCGGCGATGCGGGCGCTGGTGAGGTAGGCCTGGCCGTGCATCAGCGCTGTAATGGTGGCGGCGTAGTCTCGCCCGGCGTCGGAGTCATAGGGCAGACCGGTGGCCATCAGCAGCGCGCCCAGGTTGGCGTAGCCCAAGCCCAGCGGACGGTAGTTGTGCGAGTTCAGGGCGATGCGCTCGGTGGGATAGCTGGCGTTGTCGACAATGATCTCCTGCGCCAGGATCATGGTGTCGACGGCGTGGCGGAAGGACTCGGCGTCGAACTGGCCGCTGGAGTTGAGGAACTTCATCAGGTTCAGCGAGGCCAGATTGCAGGCGGTGTCATCCAGGAACATGTATTCCGAGCACGGGTTCGAGGCGTTGATGCGGCCGGAATTCTTGCAGGTGTGCCAGCGGTTGATGGTGGTGTCATACTGCATCCCCGGATCGCCGCACTGATGCGCTGCCTCGCCGATCTTGCGCATCAGGTCGCGGGCGCGATAGGTTTTGGCGGGCTTGCGCGTGGTTACTTCCAGCGTTTGCCATTCGCGGTCTTCCTCCACCGCCCGCATGAACTCATCCGTCACCCGCACGCTGTTGTTGGCGTTTTGGAAGAAGACGGAGCTGTAGGCTTCGCCGTCCAGGGACGGATCGTAGCCGGCCTCCACCAGCGCCCAGGCCTTGCGCTCCTCCTTGGCCTTGCACATGATGAACTCTTCAATGTCCGGGTGGTCGATGTTCAGGATGACCATCTTGGCGGCCCGCCGCGTCTTGCCGCCGGACTTGATGACGCCCGCGAAGGCGTCAAAGCCTTTCATGAAGCTGATCGGCCCGCTGGCCTTGCCGCCGCCCGAGAGCGACTCGTCGGCCGAGCGCAGCGGGGAGAGATTCGTGCCCGAGCCGGAGCCCCACTTGAACAGCATCCCTTCGGTCTTGGCCAGCGTCAGGATGGAGTCGAGCGAGTCCTCAACCGAGTTGATGAAGCAGGCCGAGCACTGCGGATTCCGGTAGCCGGTCTGTTCTAGCACGACCTTGCCTGCGGCATGACTCCAGTGCCAGTTGGTGATCTTGGCGTCCGGCTCGCAGCGGTCGACGCCGCAGTTGAACCACACCGGGGAGTTGAAGCTGGCCTTCTGCTGGAGCATCAGATGCGCCAGATCGTCGCGGAAATTTTCTCCGTCCTCCCGGGAGGCAAAGTAGCCCTGCGCGAGGCCCCACCCGGCGATGGTGTCCACCACGCGGCTGACCAACTGCCGCACGCTCGACTCCCGCTCCGGGGTGCCCAGCTTGCCATGGAAATATTTGCTGGCCACAATGTTGGTGGCCGTCTGCGACCACGACTTGGGCACCTCCACGCCGGTCTGCTTGAAGATGGTCTGGCCCTTCTCGTTTCCGATGGAGGCGGTGCGCAGCTCCCATTCCACCTCGTCATAGGGAGAGACCTTCGGCTTCGTAAAGTAGCGCGAGAACGTCAGCCCTTTACGCGCCGGGGTTGAGGTGCCGGCCCCGCCTGCCGGGCTGTCGGTTTCCTGTCCCGCAAGATGCACCTGAATGTCTCCCATAGCGGCTCTCCCTGGATTGGATGACGGACCTTCCGACTCTATCGCCTGCAATCGGCGGTCCAAGCTGGCCGCAGGAAGTGCAGCCACATCCTTTGTGTAGCGACGGTATGCCATCTTATCCAACATATTGTGGTTGTCAAGTCACATATTGCAACATATTGCGTTTCGTGTCGATCTTGGCAAGAAATTACGGTAACGGAACGCGACCCCTTTCGGTGGCCAAACGGGTCGAGATGCTCCCTTCCACCAGCATTCGCATTCCACTGGGCACGGGAGGCAGTTCTGATTCTGTCCCGGATTCCGGTTCACGGTTCGCGGCCGCCTGCGGAATGGCCTTGCAGGCGAATCATTACCGCCCGGGGAACCGGTTGTGGTATACTGAGTTTGGATTTGGCGAAGTCGGATTGCTCTGAGAGCATCCCAGGTTCGTTTGTCTCCCACCCAATTGACTCCACCCAAATTCGAAGGGCCTCCGCGCAGCCATACTGTCGGCACGGCCGAAAAGCGCACTTCCAACGTGGGTGCGCCAACTTGAAAAAGAATAGAGAAGAACATGAAAAATTTGTTTGTAGGAAATCTGAGTTTCCAAACCACGGACAGCGAACTGACTTCGCTCTTCGAGCCGTTCGGCACCGTCAGCAAGGTTCAAGTCATTACGGACCGCGACACCGGCCAATCCCGCGGCTTTGCGTTCGTAGAGATGTCCAACGATGAGGAGGCCACCAGCGCCATCGGAGCCCTGAATGGAAAAGAAGTGAACGGCCGTGCGCTGAACGTGAACGAAGCCCGCCCCAAGAAGGAGCGCAGCCCCCGGGGCGGCGGCTTCTCCGGCGAAGGCTACAGCCGCTCGGGAGGTTATCGCCGCTAACCGTGCGGGTGGCGCACGCAAGAAGTCATGCTGGAGGGCCCATCGGCGCTCCAGCATTCATCCCGGAGGAACCATGGCAACGCGCGGCAGAACCAGCTTTCAAAAAAAGCAGAGGGAACTGGCTCGGAAAGAGAAGCAGCAAAGGAAGGCAGAGCGGCGGGAGCAAAAGAAACTGGCTCGTCACGACGCCTACGCCAGTTCGTCCCCGGAGGCCAGCGAACCACGGGTGGCGAAGACCGAAGCGCGGGAGCTGTCCCGGGCCGAGCAACCGCATCACTGGAGGCCCGCTTAAGCGGGCAGAAGGAAGGATCCGGTGAAAGGGTTCATCCAGTTCCAAGGGTTTGTTGTTTCGCGGACGGATCGCGCCTATCACTTTGTTGTTACGAATGGCGAGGGCGCCTCGCGACAGTTCTGCGTCACCGTGCCGCTGGAGTCCTTTCGGAAGACCCCCTTGAAATTCCAGGACGGCCCCTTGATCACGCTGGAGCGCTTGAAACAGGAACTCGAAGCGGAGACCGCGGACTCTCACGCCAATCCGCGGCTGAGCATCGGCACCCTGGATATTCAAGGCTACCTGGAACGCCATTACCCACCCAAAGCTCGCACCTGGACAGCCTTCGGCAGGTCCTGATTTCGGCCGTAATCTTTCAGGAAAACCGCGGTTTCTTTTTGTATCCAGCACCGGCGGCGTTGAAGGCAGGCCTTCCGTGGCTGCCGCTGCTATTGGCAGTCTTGGCTGCCTGCGGGGCTCTCATCAGACTCCTGGCAGAGGCGGCAGCATGTCATCGGAACCAACAGATTGTGGTTACCAAGTCACATATTTCAATCTGTTGGGTTTTAGAGTTTGGCTTAAAATCCCCCGAAGCAGTAGTTTCTCAGTTTCTACTGGATCCGTCATAACAGAAATTTCTTGGGTCCTAGGAGTCCCTTTCGAAAATTGTAGCTTGCTGAATCCATGCCGTCTCCCTACACTGCAACGAGTTTATCCCCCAAGCGTTGGAGTGAAGGAGGAGACACCATGCGTCCCACACTGTGGAGAGCATCTGGGTTGCTGCTGGCCGTGTTTTGGATCGGCAACTCTGCCTGGGCGGACAATTATGATGTCATCTGCGCAGGAGGTTCCGACCCTGGGACTTCCGCCACAAACAACTACACATCCATTCAACAGGCGGTACTTGCAGCCGCCGGGGCTCCAACGACTAGCCCCCACATGATCTCGGTTTCCGGAAACTGCACGGAGAATGTGGCCATATTCGGTCTCCAATTGAGTCTCGATGGCTTGACGATCCAGGGCACGCCGGCTACCCCCGGGACACCGGACGATTCGCTGACAGGGGACCCCTCAGCTACAGCGGGAGGACCTCCCGGAGTGCTCTTCGTCAGCAATTCACACCTCATCACGATCAACGACATGATCATCAACGGCACCACCTCACCTCGCCCCCAGGCGGTGAATTTTGTTGACTCCCATGGATTCCTGGCTCGTTCTGTCGTCCAGGGCGCGCAACAAAACGGCATCCTGGTTCAAAACAACTCGTCCCTGGATATCACCGATACAACCGTGCAGAACAATGGAACCAATGGAGTCAGCGTCGACCGGCTTTCCGCGGTGTTCATTCGCAACAGCATCCTTCGCAACAATGCGGGGAATGGACTCAATGTTGGCAACAGCTCCATTGCGAATCTCCCAGGGGACAATTTCAACACTCCCTCGGTCGTTGAGAAGAACGAGATCGCAAACAATGGCTTCAATGGCATTGCCGTAGGCGGAGGGAGCAGCATGGGCGGCACGGGGGCGCATTTGATTCATCACAACGGCCTCCGGGGCGTCTCGATCACCAACTCCTTTGGCGGGCTGGCCGGGCAATCTCCGACCCAACCCGCTGAAGTTTACCAAAATGGCTCCCAGGGAGTGTTTTATGTCGGCGCCACGGGCGGAGGCCTCGGCAATTACGTCAAGGTCTATCAGAATAACCAGAACCCGCCTTCGCCCCTTCCTCCTGGGGCGCCCGCGACACTTTGCGGCGTCTGTGTCAATTCGGGTGCCAGTGTGTTCCTGAATGAAACAGAGATCTCGGGGGAACCGGGCATCGGACTGTACATCAGCAGAAATTCCTTCGCCAATGGACGCAGCCTGGTCATCACCAATAATGCGGGCGATGGAGTCCGAATCGAGATGGCTGCCGGAATGGAGTTTCTGCCTCCCGCCACCACGCCCATGCCGGGAACTCCCACCAACATCAGCCAGAACGGCGGTGAGAGCGTGAACTGCGCTGACGATCTATCCTGGACCGCCGGCGACCTGACGGGGATTGCTAAGAAAGTTAAGTGTAAATGAGCGTCTGCGCCGGGGAAGGCAGTAGGATAATAAGACGATGTCCTGTTTGCCTTCCTCCGGCGGCCCTCCCGCCCTGCCCGCCCAACCGCCCGC
>DATMAF010000511.1:0-8079 GCA_035560315.1 Terriglobia bacterium
CGCATTGGCGAAACACTGCGCTTCATCCAGGGAGTGTCGGAGCGGCTGCATCTGAAGATCGCCAACGTCTTTCATGCCGGCGACGGGAATCTCCATCCCAACATTCTCTACGACGCCCGCGACCGCGAGCAGAACCGCCGCGTGGTCGAAGCCGGCGCCGAGATTCTGAAGTTTTGCATCTCGCTGGGGGGCTCCATCACCGGCGAGCACGGCGTGGGCATGGAGAAGAACGAGCTGATGCCGTTCCTGTTTACCGAAGACGACCTGACTGTGATGGGGAAACTGAAATCGGTGTTCAACCCCGACGGGCGCTTCAACCCATCGAAACTGTTCCCGACAACCAAGGGCTGCGGCGAGATTCGCGTCCCCCCGCAGTTCCCGTTCTGACATGCCGCCAGCGATCCACCCAGCGAAAGCAGTTCCGGCCAACCGGGAGGAGGTTTGCGAGTTGCTCCGGCAGGCCAGTGCGGAGCGGCGGAAGGTGCTCCCCTTCGGCCACGGCACCAAGCTGGGCATGGGCGGCGCCGGCCAGCCAATCGACCTCGCCATCTCGCTCGAACGCTTGAGCAGCATCTGCGAGTATCCCGCGAGCGACCTGACCATCACCGTGGAAGCGGGCCTGCCGCTTCGCGATCTGGCGGCGGCATTGGCAGAAAAGCGCCAGATGTTGCCGCTCGACGTGCCGTTTGCTGATCGGGCCACCGTCGGGGGCACCATCGCCGCCAATGTGAACGGGCCGCGGCGGCTGGGCTATGGCTCGTGGCGCGACATCGTGCTCGGCGTGCACTACGTGACCGCTGACGGCAAGCTCGCCAAGGGCGGCGGCCGGGTGGTGAAGAACGTCGCCGGCTACGACATCCCCAAATTGCTGATCGGCTCGCTGGGCACGTTGGGGGTCATCGTTGCGGTGACCTTTAAGGTGTTTCCCCTCCCTCCGGCCCAGGCGACGTTGGTCATGGGCTTCCGCACCCCCGCGCAGGCGGCCCAGGCGGCCCAGCGCATCGTGCATTCGCAACTGCTGCCGCAGGCGCTGGACCTGATCGATGCCCCGGCAGCCGGGCTGATCCATCAGGAACGTTGGCTGCATGCCCCGTGCACCCTGCTCGCCGCCATCGCGGGGCCGGCGGAGGTGCTGGCGCGCTTTGAGCGCGACCTGCCCGTGATGGTCCGGCCGCAGGGCCTCGAATCGGTTCAATGGCTCCAGGAGGACCAAGAGAACGAGCTTTGGCGGAGCGTCCGTGAGATCACTCCGGCGTTTCTGGCGGCGCACCCGGATGGCGCCGTCGTGAAAGCGTCTCTGCCGCTTGCAAGCATGAGCGAGTTCCTCGAGCAAGCGCGCGCCGTTTCCCAGCAGCATGCCCTCAACGCCGCAACGCTGGCGCGGGCAGGTTCCGGCATTGTTTATTCGATGTTCTGGCCCAAAGAGGGCCGCCCGCCGATCGCTGCGGGGGTCGAGTGGCTGATCCGGCAGGCGGAGCAACGCGGCGGCCGGGCGGTTGTCGAATGGTGCCCGGAGAACCTCCAGGGCACACTGAATCGGTGGGGCACGCTGGGCGACGACTTCCCCGCCATGCGGCAGCTCAAAGCGGCCCTCGACCCCGGCCGTATCCTCAGCCCAGGACGGTTCTACGGTGGCATCTAGCGGCAACCACGACGCATCGGTTCTGGCAGAGAAAACGGAGCGGTCCAGCAATTTCTCCGGCGCCGACCGGCCGGCCTGGGAACTGTACAATCGCTGCGTGCACTGTGGCCTGTGCCTGAACGCCTGTCCCACCTACCGCGAACTCGGCGTCGAGATGGACTCGCCGCGCGGGCGCATCTACCAGATGATTGCGGTGGACGAAGGGCGCCTGCCGATCGGCGAGAGCTTTGTGCGGCACATGGACCTGTGCCTGGACTGCCGCGCCTGCGAAACCGCCTGCCCGTCGGGCGTGGAGTACGGCAAGCTGATCGAAGCGGCCCGCGCGCAGATCGAGCGGCACTACCGGCGGCCCTGGCTGGAGCGGCTGGCCCGCCGCATCGTGTTCCATCACCTGTTCCCGTCGCCCGCTGCGCTGCGGCTGGCCGGCTGGCTGCTGCGCCTGTACCAGTCCTCCGGTTTGCAGCAGATGATTCGCCGCAGCGGATGGCTGAAAGATTTCCCCCGGCTGGCCGAACTGGAGGCGCTCGCGCCCGCCGCCGAATCCCCCTCCTTCTTCCCGCAGATCGGCAAGACGTTTCCTGCCCGCGGCGCGCGGCGCCATCGCGTGGCGCTGCATGCCGGCTGCATCGCCAACATCGCGTTTGCGCGTCTGCACGAGGCAACCGTCCGCGTCCTGCAAGCCAACGGCTGCGAAGTGGTCGTCCCGGCGGGGCAGATCTGCTGCGGCGCGCTGCAGGTCCATGCCGGCATGCGCGATCTGGCGCGCCAACTCGCCCGGCACAATATCGAGGTGTTCCGGCGCGAACCCTTCGACGCCGTCCTCACCAACGCCGCCGGCTGCGGCTCGACCCTCAAGGAGTATGACTATCTTCTGAAGGACGATCCGCAGTGGGCGGGTGCGGCTCAGGCGTTCTCGCGCCGCATGAAGGACGTAACGGAGTTTCTGGCCGAGATCGGACTGACGCAGCCGCTGGCGCCTTTCCGCGCTTCCGTCACCTATCAGGACTCCTGCCACCTGGCGCACGGCCAGAAGGTGCGGCAGGCGCCGCGGCGGCTGATGCAGGCGATCCCCGGCCTGCGGCTGATCGAGATGCCGCTGGCGGATCTGTGCTGCGGCAGCGCGGGCGTTTACAACGTTACGGAAACCGCGTTGTCGATGCGGCTGCTCCAAGGAAAGATGGAGGCGGTGCACTCTACCGGCGCCGGCGTGATTGCCACCGCGAACCCCGGCTGCATCCTGCAACTGCGCGCGGGGGTGAAGCGGCAGGGCGGGAAACAGGAAGTGCTGCACGTCATCGAATTGCTGGACCGCGCCTTGCGACCCGCCTAGCGCAACTCCCGGCGAAGCTGCAAGCCCAGCTCTTGCAACTGTGCCGGTGACACCGGCGTGGGCGCATCGCACATCAGGTCCACGGCGCGCGCCGTCTTCGGGAAGGCGATGACTTCGCGGATGGAGGACTCCTGGGCCAGAATGGCGGTAATGCGGTCCATGCCCAGGGCGATGCCTCCGTGGGGCGGGGTGCCGTATTCCAGCGCGTCCAGGAAGAATCCGAAGCGCTGCCGGGCCTGCTCGTCGGTCATGCCGAGGGCTTTGAAGACCCGCGCCTGCACGTCCTTGCGATGGATGCGGATGGAGCCGCCGCCGATCTCGGTGCCGTTCAGCACCAGGTCATAGGCCCTGGCGCGCACCGCGGCGGGATCGGATTCCAGCAGGCCGAGCGTCTCCTCCGTCGGCGATGTGAAGGGATGGTGCATGGCCACGTAGCGCTTCTCGTCCGGGTCGTACTCAAACATCGGGAACTCCGTGACCCACACGAAGCGCTTCGCTTGCGGATCATAGCCATCCGAGTGCGGCGCCAGCCGCCGGCGCAGGATGTCGAAGCAGCGGTGCGGCAGATAGGGGTCGCGCAGTTCGGCGCTTCCTTTCACCGCGCCAAGAAACAGCACATCGCCCGCTTTCGCATGGAGCGCGCCACACACCTGCTGCGCCAGCCCCGCATCCTTGAGAAGCTTCGCTCCCTCCTTCACCACACAGAAATCCAGCAGCAAAGCGGGCTTGTCCGGGTCCGTCTGTCGCGCCCGCAATTCCGGAAGACCCTGGTGCGCCAGTTCCAGCACGGCCTTGATTTCGCCCCGGATCGCCGTTCCGGAGGCCGTTTCCGGCGACTTCGGCGAGAACTTGAAGCCGAGGATCGGGGTTCGGATGCCAACCTCCCGGGCCAGCGCCGCGGAAACCAGCGAATCCAGCGAAACGATCCGCGCTTCATACCGCAGGTCGGGCTTGTCGGTCCCGTACTGCGCCATGGCTTCGTCGTAGGGCATGCGCGGGAACGTCAGCTGGTCCACGTCAATCGGCCGGTATTTCGTCAGGCCCTGGCTTTTCGCCTGCAACTCCCAATGCCGGTTTGCGACCGCGCAGAGATTCTTCATCAGGCCGTCGATCAGCTCAAAGAGCAGCCGCGGTTGCGGGAACGACATCTCCACGTCAAGCTGGGTGAACTCCGGCTGGCGGTCGGCGCGCAGGTCCTCGTCGCGGAAGCAGCGCACGATCTGGAAGTAGCGATCGAAGCCGGAGATCATCAGCAACTGCTTGAACAGTTGCGGCGACTGCGGCAGGGCGTAGAACGAGCCTTGCTGCACGCGGCTCGGCACCAGGTAGTCGCGGGCGCCCTCCGGCGTCGAGCGCGTCAGGAAGGGCGTCTCGATCTCCAGGAAGCCGTGTTCGCTCATCACCCGGCGGGTCTCCTGATTCAGACGGTGGCGCAACTCGAGATTGGCCTGCATGCGCTGGCGGCGCAGGTCCACAAAGCGGTACCGCAGCCGGGTGTCCTCCGCGATGGCCGCGTCTTCCTCCAGCGGAAACGGCGGCGTGCGGGCGTCGTTCAGGATCAGCAGGCGCTCGGCCAGCAGCTCAACTTCCCCGGTGGGGATCGCCGGGTTTACCGTCTCCGGCTGGCGCCGGATCAGCGTGCCTTCGACGGCGACGACGTACTCGGAGCGCAGTTGTTCGGCGCGGGCGTGCACCGGCGGGTGCGCTTCCTTATTGAAAACGACCTGCAACACGCCGGTGCGGTCGCGCAGGTCAATAAAGATCAGGCTGCCCAGGTCGCGGCGGCGCGCCACCCAGCCCATCGCGACGGCGCGCTGGCCGGCGTGCTCCGGGCGCGGCTCCCCGCAGCGGTGCGTGCGCGTCATCTCGGGTGGCAAAGGATCCAGCGTCATGGCGAGTTCTCTCTTCTCTGGCCGACGGGCAGCGCGCCAGCGCGCAGCTCTTCCGGGCGCTTGCAGAGTTCCAGCACATCTTCCTCCCGAACCTTCCGCTGCTCGCCGGACGACATGTCGCGGAGCACGTAGCGATCTTCCTGGAGCTCCTGGTCGCCGATGATGAGAACGTACGGAGCCCCCATCTTGGAAGCAATCTCCAAGGACTTTTTCAGCTTCGTGTCCTCCGGAGCCATCTCAATTGGCTGGCCCTTCCGGCGCAAAGCGCGGGCCATCTGGGCGGCCCGCCGGAAGGCGGCCGCTCCCATCCAGGCAATATAAATCGGCGGAGGCGAGGAATGGTACAAGGCCTCGGCCAGCAGGGCTGCATGGTTTGCTTCCTGCAGCGTCAGCGCCAAACGATCCTCGCCGATGGAAAAACCGATGCCGGGAGCCGGCGGGCCTCCCAAATCTTCGGAAAGACCATCGTAACGGCCGCCGCCAAGCAGGGAGTTCTGTGCCCCCAGCGCGCCGTGCACGAACTCGAAGGTCGTGCGCGTGTAGTAGTCCAGCCCCCGCACCATGCGCGGCTGGAAGGTGTAGGCGATATTTCGCTCCCGCAGGCCGTCCTGCACCCGGTCAAAGTGCTGCTGGCAATTGCCACAGAGTGAGCCGGCAATCGTCGGCAGCTTGTCAATGAGGGGCTGGTCTTCGGGCACTTTGCAATCCAGCACGCGCAGCGGATTGGTCTCGCTGCGCCGCTGGCAGTCTGCGCAAAGCTGCTGGCGGATCTTGCGGAGTTCCTCGCGCAGCAGTTCCACATAACGCGGGCGGCACTGCTTGCAGCCGACAGAGTTCAGCAGCAGCGTGTAGCGGGCGATCGACAGGCGCTCCAGCAGCTCCACGAGCAGTTCGATCACTTCCGCGTCCACCGCCGGGCTTTCCGACCCGATGGCCTCCGCGCCGATCTGATAAAACTGGCGGTATCGCCCTTTCTGGGGTCGCTCGCGGCGGAACATCGGTCCCAGGTAGTAGAACTTCTTCACGCCGGGCCGCTGATCCAGGCGGTGCTCAATGTAGGCGCGGATCACGGAGGCGGTCGCCTCCGGCCGCAGCGTAAGCGAAGACTGGTCGCGGTCGTCCCAGGTGTACATTTCCTTGGTCACGATATCGGTGTCGGCGCCGACGCCGCGCGCGAACAGTTCCGTGGGCTCGACCAGCGGGGTGCGAATTTCCCGGTAGGCGTACGCGCAGAAAACCCGGCGGGCGGTTTCTTCGATGTAGTTCCACAGGGCGGTCTCCGGCGGCAGGATGTCGCGCATCCCCTTCACCGCCCGGATGGGTTCCTTGCGTGCCATGCGGCGACGAATGCGAAGTGCAGATTCTCCGCTGCGCTCAGAATGACGGCTCGACATCTTGCCGCGACGAGCAGCCAAGCCAGAAGCGCACTCTGCGACGAAGTCCAATAAAAAACCCGCCGGTTGCTTCGGCGGGCCGTCTGATTGCTAACTTTTCAACCAATCGCTAGCAGAGACGGGCCCGCGCTGGCGCAGCATGATTCGCGCCGTCGTGCGCACGGTGGTGCCGTCTCTCGCTCATGAATGCTCACGATACCGCAGGCCGGATGGCTTGTCAATGGCATCCGCGTCCCGGCACCGCTACGAGCGGCCCGTGCGGCGGAGGGCTTCGCCCAGGACCATCGCGCGGGCATTCCGCAACTCCGCCAGATAGCGTTCCTTCCACCGGACATAGGCCTCGGCACCGTGGTCGATCTTCGCCAGGTCGGCGTCGGTGGTGGCGCGGCGCACCGTGCCGGGAACGCCCATCACCAGACTGCGCGGTGGAATCACCGTGTTTTCGGGAACCACCGAGCCGGCGGCGATGATCGAGCCCCAGCCCACCCGCGCATTGTTCAGGACGATGGAGCCCATGCCGATCAGGCAGCGCCGCTCGATGTAGCAGCCGTGCAGGATCGCGCGGTGGCCGACCGTAATGTGATCCTCCAGCGTCACGCCGTAGAGATTCTCCTCCACATGGAGCACGCAATGGTCTTGGATGTTGGTGTAGTCGCCGACGCGGATCCAGTGCATGTCGCCGCGCAAGACGGCGTTCGGCCACACGCTGGAATGCTCCCCGAGGACGACGTCGCCTATCACTTGCGCGCTTTCATCCACGTACGCCGTGGCCGCGATCCGGGGATGCAGGCCGCCGATGCTGCGAATCATGGTTTGGAGCTCCGTTCCACTGCGCGTTTGCGGTTCCGCCCTGCTGTGCGGGGCGCTGAAAATCTCAGCGGCCCGGGAGAATCAGGCGCGGCTCCTCCGGCGCCGGTTGCGCGGCAGCGGTCTCCGGAAAGGCCTCCTTCAGGAAACTCAGGAACGCGCGGCCGCGCGGGCGGCGGTTGGTATGGACAGCCGCCAGCCGGTAAAGAAAGACCAGCGCGCGGATCACGTCGGCGTCCTTGAGCGCCGTGAAGCCCGGCGCCACCAGGCCCCTTTCGTGCGCCTGTTTCTCCACCTCGTCGAAGAACGACTTGAGGTTGCGGAACACGCCTGCCGCCAGCGGCTCCTCGGGCACCGACTCGTAGTAGATGCCGCTCTGCTGCGTTTGGTAGGTCTGGATCAGCTTCGCCATCGCCTCCAGGACGTCGCGATCCGTCACCCGGGTGTTCTGCCGGAAGTAAGCGAGCAACCGCACGGCGACGCCGCCGACGATCTGTCCGAACTCCTGCAAAAACCTCTCCGGCACCTCGATGTCCTTATAGGGCATCTCCGGCAGGGCGGTCAGCTTTTCGGCATCATGGCGACGGCTCTCCCGCAGGTAGGAGCAGTCGAGCGGGCAGTCGATGGAGACCTCGCGCTCCCTGCCGCAGCACTGCGGGCAGATCCGTTTCTCCAGGCCGGGACACTGGCGCTTCGCTTTTCTTTGGTGACAGAGAGCGCACAGCGCCTCGGTAGCCATAAATCAAAATATACCATGGGGGCGCCGGCTTCCGATTTCCCCAGGACAAGTTGCCTGCAGCGGAACAAGTCCGCCGCTTCGGCGCGCCGCCAGCCGCCGCTTCTCAGAACTGCCAGAAGAGACGTAGTTCGCCGCCGTTGGAATGGTAGGCCGCGCGCTTGATGTAGTAGTTGTAGCGGAAGGCCGCACCGAACGACCCGGTCATCCATCGGCGCACGAAGACGGAGAGGTGGTAGCCATCGAACTCCACGTTGGAAGGGAACAGCCCCTGCGTC
>DATMAF010000512.1:0-3842 GCA_035560315.1 Terriglobia bacterium
TTCCCGACTCTCAGTTTTGAGTGAAAATCTGCGGCCGGCACGCCCCCCGATGGAATAATCCCCTCTCCTGCTGGGCCGATTCCCGAGCGCCGGCTGGGAGACGCAACAGAGCCGGCGACAGCGCGGGCGGCCAACAGTTTCCGCCTCCGTCCGCTTCTCAACGGCGGCCGCGGAGGGCTCGGCCCCGCCTTGCGCGGAGCGGCAGGAGCTAGCGGCCCGCGAGGTTCTGGAAGACCGACCACGCCTTCTTCGGTCTGCCGTTTTTGTCGAACATCCCCATGGTCGCCAGGTAGGATTTGAACTTCTCCGCGTTGGGGAGCTGATAATACTTAGCAAACTCCTCGACCACGGAATCCGGCAGATCGGACATCCAGAGATAATTGATAGCGATGATCTTGTCCCCGTAGCTTTGCGCCGCCCGCAGCGAACGCTCCACAAACTGCGCCTGCAAATCCTCCGAACTGCGGTTGGCGCTCCCGGAAGGATAGCCCAGTTCCTGGAGAATCAGCGGACGGCCGGCCGCCGCCTGCACCAGCGTCTTGATGTGGCCTTCAATCTGGCTGGGGCTGCGCACCGTGAAGTCAGAGTTCAGCGGATAGTAGGTGAAGGAGAACACCTCCATGCGGTCGGTGATGGGGCGGTAGCGGGCCATCTCGTGGGCCGCCTCCCACGTGAAGTTCACGGTAACCGCGGCCCCCGGCCACAGGCGGCGCACGACGGGCGTGATGTTCTTGAGCAGCGTGGCATAGGGGCCGATCTCCCCGCCCCGGCTCTTGAAATACTGGTCCACCTCGTTGCCGATCGCCACCCACCGCACATTGCCGCGCATCTTGGCAGCCATGGCTTCCAGCAGGGCCGTCAGCTTCGCCGTCATGCGCGGATCATCCCACTTCCAGCCGCTATAGGCGGCGGGCATCGAGCGTCCCTGCGTGTCGATGGTCCGGATTCCCAGGTAAATGGGGATCTGATGCGCCGCCGCGCGGGCGGAGTGCGACTCCACCTCCGCGAAGTTGTAGCGGCCCGGATTCGGTTCCACCTCGTTCCACTTGGGATGAATTTTCGTGAAGCTCATCCCGGCGCTCACGCACATCTGGAAGCGCTTGTTGATGGCCGCCGGAGAGAAGCCCTCGTTCGGCGGCGGGTTGCAGTCGATCCCCACCAGCAGGCGGTGCGTCCGGCGGTCTGCGCCGGCGACCGGCTCCCCGCGCGGCTCACCGCCGGAGCGCAGAGCCACCTCCGTCAGCAGGAACGCGCTCCGGCCTTCGCCGAATTGCACCACGCCCACATCGGGCGCAAACGTCCAGAACGTTTCGCCGCCATCGGAGCCTTTGGCCCGAATCGTGATGCAGTCGCGGTACTCGCCGGCCGGAGTCCTCACCGTTCTGGAACGGGCGGTGACGGTCATCGTCCCGGCCTGGCTGGTCCAACTGCCCCCCTGCCGTTGGTCGAAATCAAAGTACACCGTTTCCGGCGGCATCTCCGCCACGCCCGCGCCCATGTCCAGGCGGCTGAGCAGAATCCGGTTGCCCGACATGCGGAAGTAAAACGTCGCCCGTACCCAGGGATTGTCCCACCGCACCCGGTACTCGTCCCCGTCGCGGCCTTCCACCTCGAAAATCATCGGCTGCGGAACGCTGGGCGAGCGCAGTTCCCAGCGCTGATTTTCCCGCAGCGGCCAGTAGCGCGTTTGCGCCTGCGCGGCCGGCTGCGATGCCCACACCATTGACAGCAACAGAATTGCTCCATGGAATTTGCCGGATTGCATTCTCCCTCTCCTTTCCCGCGCCTAGCGGCGAAACAGCATGATGAGCCACGGCGAAAGGGGGGAGCTTCGCAGCGGTCGTCCTATGCGGAGCGAACAAAGCCAAAAAACTGTTTTCACCGGCAGCGCCGTCAGCCGCCCCAGCCAGCTCTGGTTGCGGCGCAGAAAACCCCAGTAGTCATCGATCGGCAGCAGCTCCGACCGCTGCCACCCGGCCTGCCGAAACAGCCGGCGGTAATCCCGCGCCGAGAGCAGGAAGGGATTGGTGGGCGGGTTCAGCCGCGGCCAGATTTGTTTGCCTGGGGAACGCCCGTGGAAGAGGTCCAGCGGAAACAGCCGGTTCGGACTGCTCACCAGCAGATAGCCGTCGGGATGGAGCACGCGGGTCATTTCTTTGGCCACCGCCAGCCGTTCTTCAAAAAATCCGTCGCGGACTTGGTTGGTATCCCCGACCACTCCCACATGCGGAAACACGCATCCACAATAGGCCAGGTCAAACGTCGCCGTCTCGAACGGAAGATGCTTGCCGTTGGCCAGATAGAGGCGCTCCTTGAACTGCCGCCGCGACCAGGCTGTGGCCCGGTTGCCGCAATCGACGCCCACGGCATCGAAACCGGCTTCGCACAGCAGGTCCACATCCGTGCCCAGACCGCATCCCAGGGATAGGATGCGCGGCGGGCGGCTCCAGTTGGTTGTCAGCCGCCGGATTAATGGAATCATGTAGCGGAGCGTGGTGTGCGTGCAGGTGGCTTCCTCATGCTGATAGAGCGCGGCGTCCTCGGCGTCCTCAAACCGGCCTCCCACAATCAGGTCCGGGATGCCGTTCTCCACCGCGTAGCGCGCCGCGCACGTCCGGCATTCCGCCCGGTCGGCGTGGAAGGCCAGCGCGCCGTGGCAGGCGGGACAGACCAGCGGGATCGGCAGGCTCGTCAGGATGGGGGCGCGGTTCACAGCGGCACGCCTCCCGGAGGACGCCCTTGCTGCCATTGCGCCCGGATCTCCGCGGGCTCCGGCTTCAGCCGCTCCCA
Source organism: Terriglobia bacterium (assembly GCA_035560315.1). Lineage (GTDB taxonomy): Bacteria > Acidobacteriota > Terriglobia > 2-12-FULL-54-10 > 2-12-FULL-54-10 > DATMAF01. Next base: position 2,791 of record DATMAF010000512.1, read on the forward strand.
CAGCATCAGCGCCGCCGCCCGCGCCACCAGCGCGCCGGCCGCCAGCAGCCGGAGCGGATGGAAGCGGCCCAGCCGGTGATGCAGGCAAAACCACCGGTAGGCGGCCACATGAAACCGCTCAATGTGCTTCAGGCGGATGGCTCGGGTGCGGACGCCGCTGCCGGCCCCTTCGTAGTGCAGAATCTTGGACTGCGGATGCAGGTACACCTTGTAGCCGGCGGCCTTGGCACGGGCGCACAGGATCTGCTCGTGAAAATAGTAGAAGTCCTCCACCAGCCGCCCGGCCTTCTCAAAGCACTCCCGCGTAATCATCAGCGCCGCGGCCGAAATCCAGTCCACCTCGAACGGTTCCGGATCGTTGAATTTGCCTTGCAGCAAGTATCCTTTGGCCCACTTGGTGTTGGGGAACATCCGGGTCAGCGGCGACTTGCGGCTGAACAGCGCGTTCATCGGGTGCGGGAAGGTCCGTCCGGAGGAGAACTGATCCGTGCCATCCGGATTCATCAGCCGGCTGCCGATGATTCCGGCCTCCGGGTGTTCCTCCAGGAACCGCACCAGCAGCGGGATGGAGTTGTCGTAAAACAGTATGTCGTCGTTCAAAAAAAAGAGGTGCCGGGCCGAGGAGATAGCCGCCCCCTGATTGCCCGCCGCGCAATAGCCCACGTTTTGGGGATTGGCGATGACCCGGACATCCGGATGCTCGGAGCGCAGGAATTCCAGCGTTCCGTCGGTGGAGCCGTTGTCCACCACGATGATCTCGCGGCTGTAGCCGTCCCACTGCGTGCTCTTGAGCGAGCGCAGGCAGCCCTCCAGGAAATGCCGGGAGTTCAGGCTGATGATGATGGCGGCGACGTCCGGCGTGCTCATGGCGCGGCTTTATCCTCTGGCGGCCGCCGGCGCGGCCGAGGGCGCCGCGCTGCCGGCGGAGCTTTCCTGCTGGCTGAGGCGCGCCAGCACAATCCCCAGGCCCATCGCCAGCCACCAGCCCTTGAGCGGGAAGTGCAGCACATCGGCCTGGAATGCAAAGAACAGCACCGAAAAGAAATTCACCA
>DATMAF010000513.1:0-7151 GCA_035560315.1 Terriglobia bacterium
CGCATTGGCGAAACACTGCGCTTCATCCAGGGAGTGTCGGAGCGGCTGCATCTGAAGATCGCCAACGTCTTTCATGCCGGCGACGGGAATCTCCATCCCAACATTCTCTACGACGCCCGCGACCGCGAGCAGAACCGCCGCCGCGTCCCGCGGGTAGCCCGCATGGGTGGCGTCCTCGACGGCGCCGAGCGTGACCTGATCCATCATTTCAAGCGCCGCCGGGGTGATGCCGCGCTCGGTGATCTCGGCGACCGTCTCGGCGGCGGCGTCCACGGTGTCATAGATGGCCAGCAGCGTCTGGACGGCTTCCGGCAGGCGCAGCAGCCGGACGATGATCTCCGTCACGATGCCGAGCGTGCCCTCCGAGCCGACGAACAGGCCGGTCAGATCATAGCCGGGGCAGTCGAATACGCGCCCGCCGGTGTGGATCACTTCGCCGGAAGGCAGCACCACCTCCAGGCCAAGGACGTGATTCGTTGTCACGCCATAGGCCAGCGTGTGCGGGCCGCCGGCGTTCTCGGCGACGTTGCCGCCCAGGGTGCAGGCCTTCTGGCTGGAGGGATCGGGGGCGTAGTAAAAACCATGCGGGGCGGCGGCCAGCGAGAGATCCAGGTTGACCACCCCCGGCTGCACCACGGCGCGCTGGTTGGGGATGTCCAACGCGATGATCTTCTTCATGCGGGAGAAGCCGATCATTAGCCCGCCCTCAACGGCAATGGCGCCGCCGCTCAGTCCCGTGCCGGCCCCCCGCGGGACGATCGGCAGGTCATGCGCGTTGGCCCAGCGCACCAGCCGCACGACTTCCTGCGTTGTCGAGGGAAAGACAACCGCTTCCGGCATGGCCCGCTCCACCGAGCCGTCGTATTCGTAGAGCATGCGGTCTTCCGGGCGATGCAAAACCGCATCGGGCCCGACAATCTCCGCAAGTTCTGCCGCGCTTCGTTCGTCCATACCAAACACCGCCGACGGCTCTATGTTATAATGAAGAATTCGCTCATCGGGGAAATTCCTCGCAGTTGGTTTACCCTGCCCGTTGGATGAGCCGCAAGACATCCGCCGGCCAGCCGCCCCGCGCGGGATGGCCCAGATTCCATCAGGAGGATGCATTCATGTCAGCGAGCAAGCGGCACTTTGTGGCCGTGGTTGGGGGAGCCGTAGCCGGCTCGGTCGCCGCCGAGATTTTGTCCGACCACGGCATTCGGGTGGCCGTGATCGAGCAGAACCCAAGACCGTATGGAAAAATCGAGGACGGCCTGCCCCGCTGGCACGTCGAACAGCGCAAGCAGGAATATGCCCGCATCGATGCCCGGCTCAAGAAGCCCAACGTGGTCTTCGTGCCTTCCACAAAAATCGGCAGGGACATTGACTTCAAGGAACTGACCGAGGGGTGGGGCTTTTCCGCGGTGATCCTGGCCAACGGCGCCTGGCGCGACCGCAGCATCGGCATTGAGGGGGCCGATGAGTTCATCGGCAAGGGATTGATTTACCAGAATCCGTTTATCTACTGGTACAACCACAAAAACGAGAAAAGCTACTCGGGGCCCCGCTATGAAACCCCGGATGAAACGCTGGTGGTGGGCGGAGGGCTGGCCTCCATCGACGTGGTGAAGGTGCTGCAACTGGAAAACTACGAGCGGGCCTTGCGGGCGCGAGGGATCGAAGCCACCATGCACGAGCTCGAAAAAAAGGGCATCGCCGCCTACTGCAAAGCCAAAGGGATCGACCCGAAAACGCTGGGGGTCAAAGGGTGCCTGCTGATTTACCGCCGCCGCGAGCAGGATATGCCGCTGGCGCAGCCCCCGGACAACGCCACCCCGGAGCAGCTTGCCAAGACAGAAGAGGTGCGCCGCAAAGTGCTGCGTCTGGCGATGGAGAAGTATCTGTTCCGCTTCCAGGACCGCCGCCTGACGCAGGGCTTGGTGGTGGAGAAGGGCCGTCTGGCAGGCATCCAGGTGGCCGAGACGAAGGTGGAAGGCCGCAAGGCGACGCCCATCCCGGGCACGGAACAGGAACTGCGCGCGCCGCTCATCATCTCCTCCATCGGCTCCGTTCCGGAGGTCATCCCGGGCGTGGCCATGAAGGGCGAGTACATTGAGTTCACGGAAGAGGAAGTGGCCCGCTACAAACACAACGATCGGGTCTTCGGGGTCGGCAACGTGGTCACCGGGCAGGGCAACATCCGCGTTTCGCTGGTGCACAGCCAGAAGACCACGGAACGGTTGGTGGCCAACTACCTAGGCGTTGGTGAAAACGGCGACGGCTCGCGCGACATTTCCGGCTTTACGGCGGCCGCGGAAGCGCGCGGCGCCGCCCAGGCGCAGGCTGTCAAGGAACGCGTGCAAACCTGGGACGGGCTTTCCGACGCTCAGATTGCCGCCATCGAGAAGCGCATTCAGGAACACCACAAGCGGGTCGGCTATGAAGGAGACTACGACGCCTGGATTCGGAAGGTCACCCCGCCCGACCTGGAATAGGCTGCCTCCGGGCCGGAACGGCGCAGAGGAATTATGACGGCACGCATCCTGAACGGCAATGAGATTCGCGACCAGATCAAGGCGGAGGTCGCGCGCGACATCGAAAAGCTGCGCGCGGCGGGCATTCGTCCCGCCCTGAGCGTTATCCTGGTCGGCAACGACCCGGCCTCGGAAATCTATACCCGCAATAAGGCCAAGACCTGCCAGGACCTGGGGATGCTTTCCGAACGCATCGAGCTGCCCAGCTCCATCACCACCGAGGAACTGCTGGCGCGGGTGAACGAGCTCAATCGCCGGGAGGAGGTCGACGGCATTCTGGTGCAGCTACCGCTGCCGCCGCAGGTCGATTCGAAAAAGGTGCTGCTGGCGGTGGATCCCGCCAAAGACGTGGACGGCTTCCATCCGATCAACGTCGGGAATCTCGTTACCGGGCGGCCCGGCCTGGTGCCCTGCACCCCGGCGGGAATCATCGAAATACTGAAGCGCAGCAAGATCACGATCGAGGGCCAGCGGGCGGTGGTGATCGGCCGCAGCGACATTGTGGGCAAGCCTACGGCGCTGCTGCTGATGCATCACAACGCCACGGTAACGATCTGCCACTCGAAAACGCGCGACCTGCCGAGCGTGTGCCGGGAAGCCGACATTTTGGTGGCCGCGCTGGGCAAGCCGGGGATGGTTACCGGCGAGTTTGTAAAGCCCGGCGCGACGGTGATCGACGTCGGCATCGGGCAGCTGACCAAGCGCGAAGACGTGCTGCGCTATTTCCCCGGCAACGAGAAGCGGCTCAAGGAGTTCGACGCCAAGGGCTCCACCCTCATTGGCGACGTGGACCCGGCCACGGTAACGCCGGTGGCCGGGGCCCTGACTCCGGTGCCGGGCGGCGTCGGCCCCCTGACCATTGCCATGCTGATGGTGAATACCGTGCGTGCGGCGTGCCTCCGCCGCGGTGCGCTGGCGGCCGCCGGCAGCCTTCACTAGCCGCCTCCTGCCATGGCCAGAGGACGCGTTCTGCAACCCTGGCTCCTGCAACGCGGACCCTTTCGCGTTCCGCTCTTCCTCCGCCAACGGACACGCTGGTTTCCCGGCGGGGTTTTCGCCAGCCTCCTGATCGTTCTCATTTCCTGTAGCCGGCCGCAGCCACAACCCGTATCGGATGCAGCAAATTCAGCGATCCGGGAAAAAGTGGGGGTCTACATCTGGGGCCGGGTTCCGGACCTCACAACCGCGGTCGCCGACGCCAAATCGCTGGGCATGGAATACGCGGTTCGCGCCTTCATTGGCCCTTGGTCGGACACGCCGCCGTACGCAGACGATCTGCGGCCCCTGGCGGCGAAACTCGGCGATCCCGGCTACCAAGCTCTGTTCCGGGAATTCCAGGTCATTATGCTGACCGCCTACGATTCTTTCTCCTATGGCATGGAGTACGCCGGCCGCGAATCGCTGCGCAGGCTTCCGCCAGGCTCCGCCATGGCGCAGGAAAACACGGCCAAGGTGGATGCTCCATCGCTGGGCGTGGCGCGGCACCTCGCGAGGCTGCCGGAGGAGGCGGCGGAGCGATACCTCGGTCATGTGCGGGAGGAGTTTGCGGAGTTCGCCTATGCGATCTCGCAAACGGACCGCGTTTTCATCGTCTCCAATTGGGAGGCCGAGAACGATGTGCCGGAGCCGGCTCTGTGGCCGCAGTTGACGCAATATCTCCAGGCCCGGCTGGAGGGCATTCGCGCGGGGCGGGAGCGGGCACGGCGGGCAGGCTATCCGGCCCAGGTGTACACCGCGTTTGAATTCACCATCCTTCCCGGATTTCAGGGACGCCCGTCGGGGTTGGTGGAGATCGGAAGCCGCCTGCGGGGACTGGACTATCTGAGCTACAGCTCGTGGTGGTCGATTGGCTGGGATTATGACGCCGCGGAGATGCGCAGCTCCTTCCGCGCGGCTCTCCAGGACATCCGCGGCTACGCGCAGCAAGCCGGGCTTCCCCGGCAGATCATCATCGGCGAGTTTGGAGAATACTGGAATCTGCATCCCACGGCGGAGAGGCTGCGCGCCATAGTGGAGGCTTCCCTGGAGGAAGGAGCCGCATTCCTTTTCAACTGGGTTCTCTACGATCAGCCCGGCGAGAAAGATGACCACGGCCGGGATGCTTCCCACTTCGGCAAATTCTATCTCGACGGCACGCTCACGCCCCAGGGCGCGGCGATGCGGCAATGGTTCCTGCCCCCGGCGGAACGGGCTGCGCCGGGGCAGCCGGCCGCTCCATAGCAGCTCGCCCGCGTCTCGGAACGCGAAGACCGCGGCGGGGCGGCGGGCTGGCTATTCCATGCGGGGCGAAAACATCCGCTTTTCGAAGACGTACAACGTCAGCTCCAGGCGGTCGGCGACCCCCAGTTTGTTGAAGATGGCGGAGAGGTGATTCTTGACCGTCTTTTCACTGATGAACAGCTTTTCGGCGATGTCGCGGTTTTTGTATCCCTGCACGACCAGCTCGATCACTTCCATTTCCCGCGCGGAAAGCTCGCTCTTGCCGTCGCCCTTGGCTTCCGGCTGGAGCGACCCAAAGGCGCGCAGGACGGCTTCGGCGAAGCGGCCGTCCAACCAGATTTCTCCCGCATAGACCTTGCGCAAGCACTTCAGAAACAACTCCGGGACCGTCTGCTTGAGGATGAAGCCCTTGGCCCCCAGCCGCATGGCTTCGACAATCTCTTCGCGCGTCTCTCCTTCCGCTGTGGCGATGGCGCGCGTTCTCATGCTGAGGGAAGGGAGTTCGCGCAGCAGATCCAGGCCGCTTTGCCCGCTCATGTGCAGTTCCACCAGGACGATGTCCGGCGCGCTTTTGGAGATCAGCGGGCGGGCTTCCGATACGGTGCGCGACTGACCCACCACCCGCAGGTCGTTTTCAGCGTCGATCACGGCCGCGACGCTTTCGGCGTGCAGCACGTTGTCGTCAACCAGAAAAACACGGATGGGTTGCGGAGTCATAGAGATAGCTCTGGCGATTATAGCAGAGCCGGGGGCGCATCCGAAGCGCCCGCCGCCGGAGGCGTCTCAATGCTGGAGTGGATAAAACGCCAGTCCGGATAGCAATTTGGGGTAGAAATCGGTGGATTTTTGCGGCAGCACGCGCCCCGCAAACGCGATATCGCGGACCTGCTGCATCTTGGCCGGCCGCAGGAAAAAGCAGGCCTGAAATCCTTTGTGCAGCACGCTTTCGACCCCTTCTTCGAACTGGCGCACGTAGGTGATGTATTTTTCGTCGCGCACCGCTTCTTCCTCCATGCCGAGGCAGCGCTCCAGGGCGATGCGGTGCAGGACGATCACGTCCAACGACCGCTGCGCCGGAATCAGGTCCGGCAGAAGTTGTTCCCAGTCCGCCTCGGGCCGCTGTGTCAGGCAGTAAAAAGCGTTTTCTCCAGAGAACAGCGCCCCGAAGGAAACAGGGGCGGCGTTCGCCATGGCGGCGCGCAAGCGGTCGGCCGCCGCCGCGCGCTCGGCGTCGTTGGCAAAGGCAAAGCGCTGCGCGGAGAAGTATTGGCCCGCCGCGCTCAGGAAATCCCCGGCATGGAACCCCTCCAGTCCTTTCAGCAAGCGGTGGGTCGGCAGAATCACGATCCCTTCCGCCTCCATGTTGACGAAGGTCATCAACGCCAGGGAACAGTCCGCCTCTTTGCCGGGATGAGTGGCGCTGCACTCGCGCTGAAAGGTCAGGGCGGTTTCATAGCGGTGATGCCCGTCGGCAATGATCAGCTTCTGATCGGCCATGGCCTGCCGCAATTCCGTGAGGGCAGCCGGTTCGGCAACATTCCAGAGCCGGTGTTCCACGCCGTATTCGTCGGTGACGCAAACCGCGGGAGGGCGCGCCGCTGCCCGGTCCAGCACCGCCTCCGCCCTGCGTTCCGGGTCGCTGTACAAGAGAAAAATCGACTCCAGGTGAGCGCGGGTTGCCCGCAGCAATTCCAGGCGGTCCGCCTTCGGCGCCGACAGGGTTTGCTCGTGGCGGAAGATCACGCCGCGGTCGTACGGCTCCAGCTTTCCTAGACCGAGGAATCCTTTTCGCACCAGGAGCGGCCCCGGGGACGGCTCCGGCGGCCGGAACGTTTGATAATAGGCGTAGTATGCCGGCGAGGGGTCCTGAACCAGGATGCCCTGCCGGCGCCAGGCGCGCAGGCTGGCCGCCGCCCGGGTGTAGACATTGTCGGAGGGCGTATCCTCCGCCGTGGCCGCCCCCTTGATGAGATGGGCGAAATTGAACGGGCTGCGCCGCAAGTACTCCCGCTGCATCTCCGGAGTAATCTTGTCGTACGGCTGCGTCAACACCTGTTCGAGAGGGCCGACTTTCTCCGGATTATAGCGAAGCGCTGCAAATGGTAAAACAACGGCCATGCGTTTCTCCTGTAACGTGGAACGTACCGGCGCGGAAAGCGGAAACGTGGAGGCGCGCGAACGGCAGGACTCCCGAAAAATTTCTCAATTCCATCGCGGACGGGCGGCTCTCAAATCAATGCGCGGAGGGCATCCGCCAGGATCTCTTCCTGGTGTGGCAGGACCGTTCGCAGATCCAGCAGCACGGTCCCGGCCTCGACGCACGCCAGAATCGGCGGCTGCCGCCGCAGCAACCGCTTCTCCAGCGCGGCGGCGCTGTGCGCGCTGTGGCGCAGGGCAAGCAGACGTGTGGGGATGGTG
>DATMAF010000514.1:0-5714 GCA_035560315.1 Terriglobia bacterium
CATCGGCATCGGCCCCCGCAGTCCCGCCGTGATGGCCGAGTACGCCGCCTGCGGAGCGGACTTTCACCGGCGCGGCGCGCTGCTGGAAGAAGGACTGCGCATCATGAAAGCTCTCTGGACCGGACAGCCGTGTTCGTTCACGGGCGAGTTCTATCGGGTGGAACAGGTGCGCCTGCACCCGCTTCCGGCGCGCCCGGGCGGCCCCCCGGTTCTGATGGCCGCTGCCGCCGATCCGGCGCTCCGGCGGGTGGCGCGCCTGGCCGACGGCTGGCTGCCGATCAGCCCCACGCCGGAATCCTTTGCGCGGGACTGGGAAGCGATTGTGAATGCCTGCCGCGCGATCCAGCGCGACCCGGCCACGCTGTCGCGGATTCTCTATACAACCCTGAACGTGAATCAGGACGAGGCCCAGGCAGAACGCGAGATGGAGGAATTCCTGCTGGCCTACTACGGCCCGCAGCAGAAGCCGATGATTGTCCAGCATCAGGGCCACTGCGCCGGCTCGCCCGAAAAGTGCGCCGCCTTCCTGCGGGGGTTTGCCGCCGCGGGAGTGCAGCATTTCTGTGTGCGCTTCGCCGCCGCCGCGCAGGAGCCGCAGATGGAGCGGTTCCTGTCCGAAGTTTTGCCGGGATTGTCCTGAAGTGAATCCGCGAATTGGCACCCTGATGCCAACCGCAGAGTGGCGCCCGCGGGATCATCGCAGGAGGGTGCCTTGCGCTGCGGTGGTTCGATTTTCTCTGTGCCAGACGTCGGAGGGGGAAGTTGGTTTTGATTCCGGGCAAACCAACTCGCTCAGAGAAGGAATCCCACCGCCGATGCGGCCCCGCAGACCGATCCGGGAGCAGTTCCGGCCCGTGGCCGGGGAACTGCCGGACCGCTGTGCCTTCTGTGCCTTCCCGCGCCCGGGGCGGAGCCTGCGCACCACCATCGTCATCGAGCGCTGCTTCGTCAAGATGCGGCGACGCACCCGCCCGATGGTCTGCTTTGGCAATAGCCACAGCGTGGATCGCATCGTGTTCTCGATCTTTAACCGCATGAACCCACAATGGAAAAATCGCACCCTCCGGCTTTTTATACAAGCCGCTTGACATCACCGGACGACTACATCGCCTTGACCCTCTGCATCGGCTGGGATAGAATCCTTCGCGGGCGGAGCCTGATATCTTTGATTCCCGTCTAATCCAAAAGAATTTTAAAATTCGGCAACGGAAAAGGAGCCTAGCAATGACAAGGCGGATATGGCATGCGCTGGCTTTCGTGCTGCTGGTGGCCGGAAGCGCCTGGAGCCAGCAGACCCTCAATAACGTTCCGGCGATTCTGGTCGGCTATCCCGACACCATCATCCACAACGCGACGATCTACAGCATGGATGACGCCGGCTTCAACCAGTCCTATGGGCGGACCTACGAGGCGATGGCCATCAAAGGAGACCGCATTTTATTTTTGGGCACCAATGCCCAGACCCTGGCCTTGGCGGGTCCGAATACCAAAAAGATTGACGTGAAAGGCCGGGCGGTGCTCCCCGGGTTGATTGACACCCACAACCACCTACACGACGGCGCGGTGGGGCGCTGGGCGCGGAACCATCCGGAAGAAGTCGAGCGGCTGATGAAGACGTTCTCGGTAACGGGAAAGTCTTATCAGGAGCTGACGCGGGGCGTGGAGGTCACGATTAAAGAGAACATGGCGCGTCCGCTCCCCGGACAGTGGGCCGTAATCAATATCAACGAACCGGGGTCGGCCGCGGGCGGCATTGCCGTTCCGTACCTGCAACAGAAGATCCTGAAGCGCGAAATGCTGGATGCCTGGGCGCCGCAGTTGCCGGTGCTGGTCAACGCCGGCCCCGGGGCGTGGCTGCTGAATACGGCGGCCAAGAACGACTTTCTGCGCTCCTACGAAGTGGAGCCCACGGATGAAAATGAGCAGAAGGCGATTGCGCTTTCGACGGTGTTTGGCCGCTCCATGGTGGCGGACCGCTATTTCGACGACCACTCCGAGGAATTAGCCGAAGTGCTCCGCGACGCGCTGGAATACCAGGTGGCCGGAGGGTTCACCACCTACAGCTCCCACATCGTGGGACTCGCCAAGATGCCGGCCTTCCGCATGCTGGACAAGCAGGGACGCATGCCCATCCGGCTGGCCTTCTCCGACCGCTACTGCAACCAGGTGGAACCGGACGTGGTGGGCTGTTTTCTGCGCAAAGGCGATTACGCCGGCATGGGCAGCAATTATTTCTGGAACATCGGCCTGACGCTGGGCGGCATCGACGCCGGTCCGCCGACCATCTGCTCTACCATGGAAGCGCCGCCCGAATATAAGTCCCAGGAATATTGCATCATCGAACCAGAGAATCACTACGGCCGCGCCGTTTACACGGCGCTGCGCTCGCGCTATCGCTACGTCGTCAACCACGACTACGGCGACAAAGGCGTGGACATCGTGATGGACATCATGGAAAAGGTGATCCGGGAAAACCCGGATATCACCCTGGATTTCATCCGCTCGCAGCGCATCAGCAGCGACCACTGCGGCTTTTACCCCCGTCCGGACCAGGTGGCGCGCATGAAGCATTTGGGAATGATCATCAGTTGCAATCCCAACTTCATCAACCGCAGCACCCCCTGGCTGCAAGTCTACGGCGACGCCAAGGCCAACTACATTTCCCCGGTCGGCAACCTGATCCGGGGCGGAGTGCTGACCACCACAGAGTACGAGGGCCTGGTGCTGGGCAGCGGCGAAGGTCCCACCGCCACCACCTTCCTGTACAAGCTGATCAGCCGCTTAAATGACAAAGGGGTGGCCATCGCCAAGGACCAGGCCATTGACCGCGTCAGCGCCATGAAGACCGCCACCATCTGGCCCGCCTACTACGTGCTGGCCGAGGATCGCATCGGCAGCCTCGCCGTGGGCAAGCTCGCGGATTTCCAGGTGATGAACAAGGACTACTTCAAGGTGCCGGAGGCGGAGATTCCTACCGTCCTGCCGGAGATGGTGGTTCTGGGCGGGAAGACCGTAGCGCTGCGGCCGGAACTGGCGCGGGAAATTGGCATGCAGCCGGTGGGCAAGCAGATCAAATTTGAGTTCAAGACCAACTACAACCTGGATGTCACGGTCTCGCCGGCTCCGGGCGGGGAGTAAAGTCCGCCTGAATATCGGCTAGAAACTCTCTGGCTCTGTTGGCATCCTGATTTGTCTGCCAATGGCGAGAAGCCATCTCATCCATGGTCATAGGCGCCTCCGCAGGATGAGCGTGCAGGCCCGTTGCAGCAGGGCCAGGAAGTTTTTCGGCAGGGGATTCCCCGCGGGTTCCGAGCCTGCCAGAGTGATGCAGCCCGGCGAAGATTCGCTCGATTTTCCAGCGGCGCCGGTAGCGGCGCAGGGACCGGCCATCCTGGCTGGGCGATTCACGCGGCCCACGTTGTGGGGAGCAATTATCTCGGTGGCATAGTTCTCCAGAAGCCGTTGATCCAGTTGCTCGCTGTCGTAGGCCCGGCCGCCGGTCATTCGCTCCTTTGCGCCATGGGCCTAATGTGATTTATGAGATCACATTTATGAGATAACTTGGAGTAATGGCATCGCACTCCTGCTGCACGGCCTAGTGGCAGAGCCTGCACTGGCGTTACAAGAACATCGGGGCCAGAACCAGGGTGATGGTCGAGAGCAGCTTGATGAGGACGTGCAGCGAAGGCCCGGCGGTGTCCTTGAACGGGTCGCCCACGGTATCGCCCACCACGGCGGCCTTGTGGGGGTCGGATTTCTTGCCGCCGTACTGCCCGGTCTCGATATACTTTTTGGCGTTGTCCCAGGCGCCCCCACCGTTGTTGAGGAACAGCGCCATCAGGATGCCCGTGATGGTGCCGACCATCAGGTAGCCGCCCACCACCTCGGCGCCGTTGGCTCCGTCGGCCGGCTGGCCCATGGCGTAATACAGCCAGCGGAACGCCAGCCCCACGCCCAGGGTCATCCCGACCACCAGCAGCCCCGGCAGCACCATCTTCCGGAGCGCCGCCTGGGTGGCGATGTCCACGCATTCGCCGTAGTTTGGTTTGGCAGTGCCCTGCATGATGCCGGGGTTCTTTTTAAACTGGTCGCGGACGTTGTTGATGATGGAGTAGGCGGCCTTGCCGACCGCTTTGATCGCCAGCGAGGAGAACAGAAAGACCAGCACCGCCCCCAGCATAGCGCCGACGAACACCTCCGGCTTGTTCAGGTTGATGGAGCGCTCAAAGCTCGGCAGATAGTTGTGGACCTCATCGAGGTAGGCGCCAAACAACAGGAACGCCGCCAGGCCCGCCGAACCCACTGCGTACCCCTTGGTGAGGGCTTTGGTGGTGTTGCCGACGGCGTCGAGGCGGTCGGTCTTGGCGCGGATCTGTTCCGGCTGCTGGCTCATCTCGACGATGCCGCCGGCGTTGTCGGTGATGGGGCCGAAGGTGTCCATCGCCAGAATAAAAGCGCAGGGCCCCAGCATGCCCATGGTGGCGACGGCGGTGCCAAACAGGCCGGCGCCCTCCAGGCCGGAGGCCTGCCCCAGGAAATACGAGCTGACAATGGCAATGGCGATCACCAGGATCGGATAACCGGTTGACTCCATGCCCACGGCCACGCCGGAGATGATGTTGGTCGCCGGGCCGGTCTGCGAGGCTTCCGCGATGGATTTAACCGGCCGGTAGCGGTACTCCGTGTAGTACTGCGTGATGAACACAAACGCGATGGAGGTGAGCACTCCGATCACGCCGCAGAGAAAAAAGTTGAAGTAGTGTTCCGGACCCAAGAGCCAGCGGGCGGCAAGAAAGAAGCCGACCATGGCCAGCACCGAGGTGATGTAGTAGCCGCGGTTGAGCGCGTTCATGGGATCTTCCGACTCATTGGTCCGCACGGCCAGAATGCCGATCGCCGAGGCAATGATCCCGAACGCGCGCGCCACCAGGGGAAACAGCAGGACGCCCAGGAGCGTCAGCCCCTGGTCCTGGAACAACGCCTGGTTGCTGCGGTAGAGCGCCGCCGCCAGCACCATGGCGCCGATATTTTCGGCGGCGGTGGATTCAAACAGGTCGGCGCCGCGGCCGGCACAATCCCCGACGTTGTCTCCCACCAGGTCCGCAACCACCGCGGGATTGCGGGGATCGTCTTCCGGAATGCCCGCCTCCACCTTGCCGACCAGATCCGCGCCGACATCGGCGGCCTTGGTGTAGATGCCGCCGCCGAGCTGGGCGAACAGCGCCACCATGCTGGCTCCGAAACCGTAGCCGACGATGAGCAGGGGGATCTGGGAAACATCGTTGGTCACGCCCACGGCCCGGATGAGGGCAAACAGACCGGCCACGCCCAGCAGGCTCATGGCCACCACGAAGAACCCGGAGACCGCCCCGCCCCGCAACGAGGTTTGCAGCGCGCTGTTCATGTTCTGGGTGGCGGCCACCGCGGTGCGGATATTGGCGCGGATCGCCACCCACATGCCCATGTAGCCGGCGGCGACGGAGCAGGCGGCTCCGAACAGGAAAGAAAGCGTGGTCCACAGCGCCAGGTTTCCGGGGCTGGCAGGGTCGTGTTCGGTGGGAGTGCGGACGAACGCATACAGGATATATATGAGCGCGGCCAGGGCCACGGAAATATACGCGATGGTGCGGTTCTGGCGCCGCAGGAAGGCCTCTGCGCCCTGCTTGATGGCATCCGAGATGGCTCGCATGGCCTCCGGGCCGGTATCCCGTCTC
>DATMAF010000515.1:0-2657 GCA_035560315.1 Terriglobia bacterium
CCGCCGATAACCCGCTTGGGGGCGACGTCGCCCTCGTCGGTCACGTTAAAGACCAGCACCGAATTGCCGGTGTCATTGGCGACGTAGAGTTCGCCCCGCTTGGTATCCACGGAGAGCGCCGTCGGCCAGTTCAACTGCGTCTTGGGGCCCTGAATGACGCGAATGGGCGCCGTGTCGCCGGAGGCGTCGCGCGGATACACCGTGATGGAGGGGGGCAGATATCGCCCTGTGCCGGGGACCGCCGCCTCCCGCAGCAGCGGCCAGTTGGGTTTGTCGGAAGCAAACCCCTCAAAGCCACCCCCTTCGGCTCCCCCGCCGCCCGCCGGACGCTCCGGCTTGACGTGCGAAGCCACCGATCCGAAATTGGAGACAAACAGCAGGTCGCGCGTGGAATCCACCGCCACCCCGTGGGGATCGGCGATCAGCGTCTTGTCGCCTTGCAGCAGCCGGATGGGGGCGTCGTGTTCGCCGGCCATCTTGTGGAACACAACAATGGCGGCGCCTTCCTGCGTGGTCAGGAACAATTCCTGGTGCGGCTCATCCACGGCAATCCCGTAGGTGGTGTGCGGGGTGCGGATGATGCGCTTGGGCGGCACGTTGCCCTTTTGTTCCCGGGAAAAGACCACCAGGCGGTCCACGGTATCGTTGTTGACGGCGTAAATATCCCCATTGGCCTGGTCAATGTACAGCGCGCACTGAAACTCCACCCAGGTGTTCAATCCGCCAATTACCCGCTTGGGCTCGCTCATGGCGGCCGTGGGGGGAGTGTTCTCCAGGCGATCGTAGGCCAGAATCTGGAAGGTGGCCTCGTCCGTCATGACCACTTCGTCATTGGCCAGGTCCACCGCCACCGAGCTAAACGCCGGATAGGAATCCCGGATCATCCGCACCGGTTTCCGGGCGTTGACCGCAGCCTGCTCCGCTGGCGTGGGCTTCGGAGCCAGGCTCCGGGGCGCAGCCGCTGCCTCGCGGGCTTGCAGCATCTCGACAAAGCTCCTGGCGGCGCTGGCCGGCTCCCACTCGCACAAGGCCCCTGCCATCTCCGGGAACTGGTATGCGCCGGTCAACTGCGCCTGGCCGGTGGCGGTCCGATGGCTGGTCCGGGCGCTGGCAATCAGCTCCTGGTCGGCCACCTGACGGTGGAGCACCAACGCACCCGCAAGAATGACCGCCGACAGCAGATACACACCGGCACTCTTCAACCGGATTCTGGAATCTTTGTGCCGCATCCGATTTGACCTCCGCCCCGTTTTTTCTGCCGGACGATTCTGGCTGCACGCTACGCCTTTGCCTGGCGATTGTCAAGAGGGTTTTGCAAGCAGGCCGCGACGGCACGAATATGTCTGGTTACAGCAGCGCCCGCGGAGAAAAGCGCTGCGGAAGCGCTTTTGTGATTGCCGCTGTTGCGAAGGCGGCGAACTGGAGTAAACTCGCCTGTCCGCCGGCCGGGGAGGCGCCGTCTCGTGCCGGGAACGGCGGGCCAGCGTGAGGAAATCGCGCCGAGGCGGGGCGCAACGTCGGAACGTGTCAAACAAACTGGCGTTGGAACTCAACGGGGAACCGATAGCGTTCGAGGTCCGGCAGGCCATCGTGGCCGGCTATACCGGGCGCGACCTGCGGAAAGTGCGCGCCCACATCGAGGAGCTGGAGCGGCAGGGGATCGCGGCCCCTCCGAGCGTTCCGACCCTGTACCGAATCGATCCGGGGCTGATCACCCTCGGCACGGAGATCGACGCCCGCAATCGCCCCCTTTCTGGAGAAGTGGAGGCGGCGCTGCTGTTGCGCAGCGGCCGGCTGGAGGATGCCCTGGTGGCGGTGGCTTCCGACTTTACGGACCGCGACGAGGAGCGCCGCTCCATCCAGCGCTCCAAAGAATTTGCGAAACCGCTGAGCCGGCAGGTGTGGAGCTATGCGGCAGTCCGCGGCTGCTGGGACCAGATCGCCTCGCGCAGTTGGGTGGAGCCGGGACCGAATGCCGCTCTCTACCAGTCCGGAACGCTGGAGGCCCTGTACCGGCCCGAGGAATTGCTGGAACGCCTCTGCATGAAGCCGGGGGCGGGACTGGCCGGCACGGTGGTTCTGATGGGAACGGTGCCTCTGCTGGCGGGAACCTTTCAATTCACCGACTATTTTGCCTGCGAACTGGAGACCCCGGAGCACGCAACGCTTGCGCTGCACTGCCGCGTGCTCCACAACTCTGCGAGGTGAACCCATGCGGACCGGACAGCAGTATTTGCAATCCCTGGCCGATGGCCGGGCCGTCTTTCTGGACGGCGCTCGGGTGGGCGATGTGAGCCGCCACCCGGCGTTCCAAGGCATCGCGGCGACGGTGGCGGCCATGTATGACCATGCCGCCGACCCCGCCAATGGCATGATCCACACCGCGCCGGAGACCGGCGCAGAGGCCAACAAGGTTTTTATGATTCCCCGCTCGCAGTCCGATCTGCGGGAGCGGCGGCGCGCCATCGAACAGTGGGCCTATCTCTCGCGCGGCTTCGTGGGCCGCAGCCCGGACCACGTGGGAGGCTTCCTGGCGGGCTTTGCCAGCGCCCCGGCGGTCTTCAACCAAGCCGGCCGGCCGTTCGGAGAAAACGTCTCGCGCTTCTATCGCCAGGTGGTCAAGGAAAGCCTGTTCGTCACCTACGTCATCATCCCGC
>DATMAF010000516.1:0-3011 GCA_035560315.1 Terriglobia bacterium
AAAGCGGCCAGCACGGATACCTCGCCGCTCCGCTGGCGCGGGACGTCATCAAGGCGTATTTTGACAAAAAGCAGGGCAAGCCCCTGCCACTGCGGTTCGCGCGCCAGCCGGGCCGCTCGCCGGACGTGGCCGCCCGGCCGCCCGCGGCGGCTCCGCGGGGATGAGGGCTTTCCAGGCATGAGCTTTCGCAGGATTTCGTTCCGCGATATCGACTGGCTGCTGCTGGGAACTGTATTCCTGCTTTCAATGCTGGGCGTGATCGAAATCTACAGCACCACCATCAACACCTCCTTCGCCGGAGCGCACGCCAAGCAGATGGTGTGGATCGGCATCGGCATCGCGGTGATGTTCTGGCTGTGCTGGTACGATTACCACGAGGCGCTGTCCCATGTCCCGGCATTGTATCTCGGCACGCTGGGCCTGCTGGCGGGGGTGCTTTTGCTGGGAACGGAAATCGCCGGCGCCCGGCGGTGGATTCAGTTGGGAGGCGTCAGCCTGCAGGTGGCCGAGATCGCCAAGCTGGCGCTGATCCTGCTGCTGGCCCGGTTTTTCAGCGAAACCAATCAGAACGGCGTCTCCGGCCTGGACTTCCTGAAAGTGGCGGTGGTGACCGGCATCCCCTTCCTGCTGATCGCGGCGCAGCCGGACCTGGGCTCGGCGCTGACGCTCGTGCCCATCGCCGCCGTGATGCTGTTTCTGGCCGGATTCAAGATGCGTTATTTCGCCTTGCTGCTGCTGGCGGCTCTGCTGGCGCTGCCCGTCACGTATCATTTTTTGAGGCCGTATCAAAAGGAGCGGATCGCCACCTTCCTCAACCCGGAACGCGATCCGCGCGACGCCGGCTACCAGTTGCTGCAATCCAAGATTGCCATCGGCTCCGGGCAGATTTGGGGCAAGGGAACTGGGGAGGGATCGCAAACGCAGTTGCGCTTCTTGCCGGTGCCGCACACAGATTTTATCTTTGCGGCGTATGCCGAAGAACACGGCTTCGTCGGCGTGGTCTTTGTTCTGCTGCTCTACCTGTTCCTGCTGCTGCGATTGCTGCATACCGCCGCGATGGCTCCCGATCCCCAGGGGTACTTCCTGATTGGAGGAATTGCCGGTCTGCTGGTCTTTCAAATCCTGGTGAACGTGGGGATGGTGATTGGCTACGCGCCGGTGACCGGAATTCCGCTGCCGCTGATGAGCTACGGCGGCTCTTCCATGCTGTTCATGTGGACGGCCGTCGGATTGGTCAACAGCGTCCGCGTCCGGCGCTTTGTGAATTGAGCAGAAGAGAGTTTTCGGCGAAGTGTTTGTTCAACAAGGATGAAGGGATTGCTTCATCCAGTTCGCGCGGTTCCGGCCCGCCGGCTGGCGCCCGGCATACCTTGCAGGCCATCGGATGCGGCGGCCGGGAGCCGCGACAAAGGAGTTTGTGGCAGCGGGAACCAGGGCGGTTCCTGCAATTCAACTTTTTGGGATGACGAGCGGAATGGGACGCCCGGCATGGCCTGGGCGGAGCCCGGAAAGGCTCTGGAGACAGAATCTTCACGCGCCTGCAACCAGCGATGCCGGCGGAGCGGAAACAGCCGCTCGCCCGCCGGATGCAGGTCGCCATTGACAGATGGTACGGCACGAACCAGAACATCGTTGCGGTTCGGTGAGGTCCGGCGCACCGGGGAAGCAGAGCGGTTGGTTGCGTCGGCCTTCCGGCTTCCGGCCGTCGGAAGACAGCCGGCTCGATTTACGGAAGCGGCCGCCGGCCACTTTCTTTTTGCGCCGGACGATCATCCTCCATCCGGCGCGAGCGTGAAGCGGCTCTGACATCGGATTGCCTCTCCAAGGCAGGAAAGCCTCGTGCTGTCCTGCGTTCTCCCGCCCGCAGTTCCCGCCAAGGAGCAAAATATGAATAAGGAAATGGTGGTGTCTGCCTCCCCCCAGGAGACTAAGATTGCCATCTTGGAAGACGGCCAGGTCGTGGAAGTCTATTTCGAGCGAGCGGAAGAATACAGCCTCGCCGGCAGCATCTATAAGGGCCGCGTTACACGCATCCTGCCCGGAATGCAATCAGCCTTTGTCAACATCGGCTTGGAGCGCGATGCCTTTTTGTACGTCTCCGACTTCCTGGAGCAGGTGGAAGAATATGACCGCGTAAGCACCGCGGGCGAAGCGCGGGAAGTGTCCCGTCCGGCCGTTCGCGAGGAGGCGGAAGAAGAAACGCCCTCCATGGAAGCAACCGAGGGCGGCGCGCCGCCGGAAGCCCCTTCGCCGGCCGCACTGGAACAACCCCGGGGCTCCGAAGCAGTTACGGAGGCTGCCCCGTTCCGGGAGGCTCCCGCGGAACCGCGCGAGCGGCCGCGGCGCTTTTCACGCCGTTCCCGCCGTCATCGGGGCCGTCATCGGGGCCTTCCGGAGTCCAAGTACGCCCGCTCCGGCGCCCCCCCAGCCGAAGAGTGGAAGTCCACGCAGCCTTCTGGAACAGCGGTTGCTCCCGTCCTTTTGCCCGGCGAATCCTTCGCCAAGTATAAGGACCTGACTTCTCATTCCTCCGAATCGGAGAGCGTTGCAGAAGAGCAACCGCCTGTGACCTCCAGCGAAATAGATAGGGTGGAGCAGGCAGAGCCGGGCCCGGGGGCAGAGGCTTCCTCTGGACAGCCGGCTGCGCCTCAGCCGGCCTTCGAGCCGGAGCCGTCCACGGCAGCGGCGGAATCCTTTGCGGAAGCCCCGCCGCTCGCGGAACCGGAGCGGGGAGGGGCGGTCCGTGAAGGGCAGCCAGCGAGCGTTCCGCCGGAGGCTGCGGGGTCCGTCGCACTGCCCGGAGAATCCCGCGCTTCGGAAGCGGAAGGGAATCGCGCCGGCTTCGTTGCGGAGGCGGACGAGGCGGGGGAAACCAGCGTTGCGGGCTCGGCAGGTCCCGGTCTGGAAGAAGCACCGTCCTGGGAGGCGCTGGAGGAGCGCGTGCTGGATGTGATTGACGATGCCGAGCCGGACAGCCCGGAGAGCGGCTTGCCGCCAGCCTCCACCTCGCC
>DATMAF010000517.1:0-4899 GCA_035560315.1 Terriglobia bacterium
TGGGGGGCACCGGATTTTACCTGCGAGCCTTGCTGGAGGGATTGTTTGTCGGTCCGGCACGGGAGCCGGAATTACGCCGCCGCTTGGCACAGCGCGGCCAGCAACGCGGCTCCGCGTATCTTCATCGCCTGCTGCGGCGGCTGGACCGGCTCACGGCCGCGCAGATTCACCCCAACGACCAGCCCAAGCTGATCCGGGCCATCGAAGTGTGCCTGCTGGCGCGACGGCCTGCCTCGGAGTTGTTCCGGCAGGGGCGCGCCAAGCTGGAAGGTTTCCAGGTATTGAAGATTGGATTGGATCCGCCGCGGCCGGCGCTCTATGAACGCATCAATGCGCGGACTCAGGCGATGTTTGAGCGGGGGCTCCTGGAAGAGGTCAAAGGCATTCTCGCCAGAGGGTATCCCCCGACGGTGCCTCCGCTCGGATCGCATGGCTACCGCCAGGCGGTGGATTTTCTGCAAGGAAGGCTCTCGCTGGAGGAAGCGGTTTACCACGCCCAAACGCGCACCCGGCAGTATGCCAAGCGCCAGATGACGTGGTTCCGAAAAGAAGCCGGCGTCGAGTGGTTCCGGGGATTCGGCGACCAGCCGGAGGTCGAACGGCAAGTCCTCGAGTACTTATCGGCCCGCCTGCCACGCACACGAGCCGCCGCGAACCAGACCATGGCGGCCCAACCGAGATGACGCCCTCTCCCGAGTGGCTGTTTCAATTTGATCTCACCCCGGCGGAGGCGCGGCAGCTCCAGGCCCGCCTCCCGGCGCTGGTGATTCGCAGGGACAAGTTTAGAAAAATAGAGACCGTGGCAGGAGCCGACATCGCCCTGGAAGAGCACACCGGTTATGCCGCCGTCATCGTTTATTCTTTCCCGGCGCTGCAAGAGCTGGAGCGGGTTGCTGCGGTCGGGGCTCTGCGGTTCCCTTATGTTCCCGGACTGCTGGCCTTCCGCGAAGTGCCGTTGCTGCTCGAAGCCTTCGCCAGGCTGAAGCGCAAGCCGGATTTGATCCTGGCAGACGGACACGGCTGGGCGCACCCGCGACGGGCCGGTATGGCCTGCCACCTGGGCTTGGCGCTGGACCTGCCGACCATCGGTTGCGCCAAGTCGCTGCTGGTGGGCAGCTTCTCCCCGCCCGGGGAATCCCGGGGTGCGAGGGCGGCGCTGCGCGACGGCCGCGAGCGGATCGGCACGGTGCTGCGAACGCGCGACGGGGTGCGGCCGGTGTTTGTTTCCTGCGGGCACCGCGTCTCGCTGTCCACCGCCGTGCGGCTGGTCATGCAGTGCTGCGACGGCTACCGCATCCCGAAGCCGCAGCGGGAGGCCGACCGCTGGGTGCGTCGGCTCAAGCGCCATGGGGTGAATCCCGCGCCGGCGCCCGGCCCTTGAGCCAGCGATAGCCCCGGCGTATACTTGGTTTCCGCAACTGCTTCCGGACAAGGAACAAGGGATGGGTTCACGGATCAAGGGCTATGGAAAACGGCTGGGCGCCACAGCGGCGCTCCTGGCGCTGGCAGGATGGATGGCGGCACTTCCCGGCCCCGCGCAAACGACGGAACTCGGCAAGGTGCGCGGCGTGGTCAAGACTCGCGAGGGCAAGCCCGTGGGCGGATTCTGGCTGATGATCGTGAATCCGGAGCTGGGAATGAACTACCGCAAGGATGTCAATCCCATCGGCCAGTTCGCCTTTACCGACATCTTTCCCGGAACCTATGTGTTCAAGATCTCGCCGAATTCCTACACCGTGGTCAGCCCGGCGCAGCTTCCCATCAAAGGCGGCGACGACTTGGAAGTGCAGGTGATTGTGGCGCCCGCGCCCCGCAGCGCCTACTAGCGACGGTCCACTCCCGCCGCCAGCGTCAGGGGCTGCTGCGGGATGCCGGGGGCGGGGATCGCGCCGCGCTTGCGCCGGACCAATTCCCGATAGGTGGCCTCCAGCCGCTGCAGGACCACGGACCAGTCGTAGCGGGACTCCACCAGCCGCCGGGCGTTGGCGGCAAGCAACTCCGCCCAGGCCGGCTGGTCGAGCAAACGTAAGCACGCCTCCGCGAAATCCGCCGGCGAGTCCGCCAGGACGATCTCCTGGCCGGACCGCACCGCCAGCCCCTCTGCTCCCAGCGAGGTGGAGACGACCGGGATCCCGCTGGCAAACGCCTCCAGAATCTTCACGCGCACGCCGGCCCCAACGCGAATGGGACAAATAAATACGGAATAGCGGCCCAGCGCGTCCCGAATGTCCGGAACCTGGCCGAGGAACCGGATTCCCTCGCCGGCAAACCGCTGGCGGTCGTCTTCGCTGGCAGCGGCGCCGGCCACATGCAGAACCGTCTCCGGGCGGCGCTGCCGGATGGCCGGGAAAATCGCTTCGCAGAAATAGGCCAGACCATCGGCGTTTGGGCGGTGCTGAAAATTGCCGACAAAGAGCAGGGAATTTTTCTGACGGGGCCCTCCCGGGAAACGATAGCTGGAGGCATCAATCGCGGTCCGCAATCCCGGCAGGATCCAAGGACGCCCGTTGCCCAGCAAGGATTCCAGCAGGCGCTGCTCCTGCTCATGGCAGGTGAAGACGGCGTCGAAGCGGCTGGCAGCCGCCACCTCGAAACGCAGGCCGCGCAGCCATTCGAGCAACTGCTTGGACTTCCAAACCCATCCGCCGTTGCCAGTGCAAAGCTGCCGCCCGACGGAGCGGAAATAAATGTCGTGCTCGAACAGGCATTGCGGAATCGCCCGCAGCGGCAGATGGTATTGGGCCAGTTGCGTGTATTCGAACTGGATCAGATCAATGTCGTGCAGGTACACCATCTTGCTGAGCCGCTCGGAAAACTCCGGGTCGCTGAAGGCCTGCTCGGCATGGGAGCGGAGATGAAACGGATGGCTGGGACGGTGGCGGCGGATCACCATCTCCGCCGATTGCGCCCATTGCTCCAGCGCGCGGTTGGACTCCGCCTCCCCGGCGGAATCGACAAAGCTGAGCACAAAGACCCGGTTCCGCTTGGAAAGTTCCCGAATCGCCTGGAGCATGAGAACAGCGCCGCCGTGGACCGCAGGATAGATGGAATAGGGGGAGACGAACAAAATGTTCAGCGGCGCGTCGGTTGACGTTGCGGAGGGCGCCGAGGGAGCGGCGGGGCGCGGGGCGGCAGGGACATGGATGGCCGGCGAGGGCCGGAGCTGTCCCCCGGCGGCCTCGGTTGCCAGAAAGGCATCCCGGAAGACGGCCGGCCGCAGGCGGGCGAACACCGCCGGGTTCGATAGTCTGGCGCTTCGCAGAGCGGCCCGTCGGGCGCGCAGCGCTTGCGGCAACTGGCGTGCGGCCAGCAGGAAAGCGCCGATGCTGGTGCGGGTTTCCGTGGGCCGGCCCAGGCCGTGCAGCAGCATGTGTCCATAGAGATGGAGCAGGTGCGACCACATCCACAGCGGCTGGTGCAGATTCTTCCAGACCATCAGCACATAGTTCTTTTGCAGGAACGCCTGGATGGACTGCGGAGTAAAATGCCGCCCGATAGTGCCGCGATGCTCGTGATAGACCCGGGCCTCCGGCTGATAGAGCACTTTCCAGCCTCTGCGCCAGGCGTTGTAGGAAAGATCGGTGTCCTCCAGATAAAACGGCTCGAAGAGGGGGTCGAAGCCGCCGAGCTCCAGAAATTTCCTGCGATCGTAGGCCGAGGAGCCGCCGCCAGCGTAAAAGGTGGGATACGGTTTCCGGATGCCTTCCCCGGCGTCGTGGCGCACCCGGAAGAATCCTTTGGAGAACCATCCAAAAGTCAGCCCTGTTTCCTCGCGCCGCCGCAACGGGTCGGAAAAAAAGATTTGGGCGGAGACGGCAAACACATTGGCGTCCGTAAACCCGGACAGCAACGCGGCCAGGAAACCGGGAACCACGCGCATGTCATTATTCAACAGCACCACCACGGGGTGGCGGGCCGCCCGCGCGCCGGCGTTGCAGCCGCCGCCAAAGCCGCGGTTGCGCTCCAGCTCCAGCAGCCGCACCTGCGGGAACCGCTGGCGCACAAACGCCGCGCTGCCGTCGGTGCTGGCGTTGTCTACGACGATAATTTCGTCTTCCGGGCCGCAATCGGCGATGACGGAAGGCAGATGCCTTTCCAGCAGGTGCTTGCCATTCCAATTCGGGATGACCACGCTGGCGGCAAGCCTGGACGGCCCTGCCGCCGGCAGGGGTGGGTTTTCAGCAGATGCCGGCGGCCTCCGGAGGGTTTTCATCAGAAGGGTCGCCCAATCCTGGAGCAGGAAGACCACGCCCAGCAGCGCCAGCACGAGCGGCGCCACCAGGAGAAACACCAGCTTGGCGACCTTCTTCAGCATCGGCGGAGGCGTCGCGAAACGGCGGCGCGATTCCCTTCCAACGTCAGCGGCTCGGGGACGGTTGGTCCGAAGCCGGCACCGGACTGGCGCCGAGCTTCTTGCCCAGCCGGTACCAGCGCGAACCGTACAGCAGCCGCAGGTCGGCCAGCCGTTCGTTCAGCTCCTGATCCAGCCGCAGCGCCCAGGCGGTGCGTTCGTCAAACTCCTGCTGGAGCTTTTGCAGAGCGGCGCGGGCCTGCTCCAGTTCCCCGTCCAGATTCTTGGCCCACTGCACCTTCTGCTCGTAATCGGATTGCAGTTGCAGGATGTAGGCGTCCTTGCCGGCGATCTCCCGGTTCATCGCCTGGGCCCAGGCGGTGCGCTCCTCGAGCTGGTGTTCCAGCCGCCGGATCTGCTCCAGCGCGGTGTCCCGGTCCCGGCGGGCTTCTTCCAGTTGGGCCTCCAGTTGCCGGATGTGGGTCTCCCGCTCGCGCAGCACGTTGCCGGTGGAGGGCAGATACAGCAGCGGCCGGGCGGCAGGCAGCGGTTCCCCGGAGCACAGCGCAACCAGGAAATGCGCCTCCTGCTGGCGGCGATCCAGACCG
>DATMAF010000518.1:0-3960 GCA_035560315.1 Terriglobia bacterium
CCGCGACCGTGAGGGAGCGGTTCCAAAGGGAGCGCCTACCGGATGATGCTGCGGAGCGCGAACCATACGTTGGCGGGGCGCTCGGCCAGCCGCCGCATGAAGTAGGGAAACCACGCCCGCCCGAACGGCACATAAATCCGCAGCCGGTAGCCGTCCCGCACCAACTGCTCCTGCAACGGGCGGTTCACTCCGTAGAGCATCTGGAACTCGAACTGGTTCTTCATCAGGCCCAGTTCCTCGGCGGCGCGGCGGGTTTCGGCGATCATGCGCGGATCGTGCGTGGCGATGCGGTGATAGAGGCGGCTGGCCAGCAGCAGGCGCATCAGCCGGAGGTAGTTCGCGTCCACATCGGCCTTGCGCGGAAAGGCCAGCGTGGAGGGCTCCCGGTAGGCGCCCTTGCACAACCGCACGCTGACGCCGTGGCGGAGGAGTTCCCGCACATCGCTCTCGCTGCGGTAAAGATAGGCCTGGATCACGGCGCCGACGGCCGGGTATTCGCGGTGCAACTGGGTGATGATGGCGAGCGTGCGGTCGGTGTAAGCCGAGCCCTCCATATCCACCTCGACGAAGTCGCCGATCTGCTGAGCCCGCTCGACGAGCACGCGCAGGTTTTCGCGGCAGGCCTCTTCGGAGATGTCCATGCCCAACTGCGTTAGCTTGACGGAGATGGTCGAGCGGAGTTGCTGATGCCGGATGGCGTCGAGCACTTCAAGGTACTCCTCGCGCGCGGCGCGGGCCTGCTCCAGCGTGGCCACGTTTTCCCCAAGGTGATCGAGCGTCGCTACCATGCCCCGGGCCTGCAACGCCCGCACGGCTTCGACCGCCTTCTGGAGCGTCTCGCCGGCGATGAATTGCCGCGCCGCGCGCCCGGCTCCCGGCAAACGCAATAACCACCTCTGCGCCCGCTTGCTTCGGGAAAGGGAAAGGAAGAAGCTTCGTAACATACCGTTCGCAACCGCGGAGCGCAGGCCGCAGGGACAATGGCCGAACTCCCTGGGCCATACTACACTACAATGAAGCGGAGAGCCTCGATGATTCTGTGATTGACCGGCCCGGCCGGGCAAGCGCTGATGGCTGCGGTGAAAGCACGCAGCGGCGGCGAGCGGCCAATTTCCGCCCGCTGCCGTTCTTCCGGCGTGGGGACGGGCAGGCCGCGCCGGACAGCAAGGGAGGAGAATCGTGAAAGACCCAGTCTGCAATATGGAGGTTACTCCGCAAGAAGCTGCCGGCCAGGAAACCTATCAAGGGCAGACCTATTACTTCTGCAATCCCGTTTGCATCGAGAAATTTCGCGCCCGCCCGCAGCAGTACGTTTCGGCTTCCTCCGCTGTCGCGGCTGCTGCCCCGCAGCCGGCCAGCCGCGAAACGGCGCCCGTCCGCGGCGAATATACTTGCCCGATGCACCCGGAAATTGTGCGGCCGGAACCCGGAGCGTGCCCCATCTGCGGGATGGCGCTGGAGCCGCGAACGGCGGCTCTGGAGGAGGAAGACGACGCCGAACTGCGCCACATGACCCGGCGCCTTTGGGCCGGAGGGTTGCTGTCGATTCCGGTGCTGATTTCCGCGATGGGCGCGCATCTGCCGGGTGTTGCGCTGGAGCGGGTTGCTCCCCACCACGTCCGGGTTTGGTTCGAGCTGGTTCTGACCTCTCCTGTTGTGCTTTGGGGAGGCTCGTTTTTTTTCGTTCGGGGCTGGCAATCAATAGTGCACCGCCGCTTGAACATGTTCACCCTGATTGCTCTGGGGGTTGGCGTTGCCTACCTCTACAGCGTCGTCGCGACGGTATTTCCGAACCTGTTCCCGGAGTCCTTTCGCAGTGAAGGCGGCACCATTGCCGTGTATTTTGAGGCGGCGGCCGTCATCACCACGCTGGTGATTCTGGGGCAGGTTCTGGAGCTGCGGGCGCGGAGGAGAACCGGGGCGGCGATCAAAACGCTGCTGGGCTTGGCGCCCAAAATGGCGCGCCGGATCGGGGCGGACGGGACGGAAACGGATGTGCCGCTGGAGCAGGTGCACGTGGGCGACCGCCTGCGGGTTCGTCCCGGAGAAAAGATCCCCGTGGACGGCGTGGTGCTGGAGGGGCGCAGCAGCGTGGATGAGTCGATGATCACGGGAGAGCCGATCCCGGTGGAAAAGGAGCCCGGCGCGCGCGTTACCGGCGCCACCGTGAATGGCACCGGCACATTGATTCTGCGGGCGGAGCGGGTCGGCAGCGAAACGCTGCTGGCCCAGATCGTGCGCATGGTTGCCGAGGCCCAGCGGAGCCGGGCGCCGATCCAGAAGCTGGCGGACACCGTTTCCGGATATTTTGTGCCCATCGTGGTGTTGGTTGCCGCGGCGACGTTTCTCGTCTGGGGGCTGTGGGGGCCGGAGCCCCGCATGGCGTATGCTCTGATCAACGCCGTGGCCGTGCTCATTATCGCCTGCCCCTGCGCTCTGGGCCTGGCCACCCCGATGTCCATCATGGTGGCGGTGGGCAAGGGAGCGACGCTGGGGATTCTGTTCAAAAGCGCGGAGGCCATTGAGCACCTGCGCAAGGTGGACACGCTTGTCGTCGATAAGACAGGAACGCTGACCGAAGGCAAACCGAAGCTGGTGGCCACCGAAGCGGTGAAAGACTTCGATCCGCAGATGCTCCTTTCTCTGGCGGCCAGCCTGGAGCGCGGCAGCGAGCACCCGCTGGCGACCGCGATTGTTTCCGGGGCCGAGGCGCGCGGCGTTCCGCTCCGTCCCGTCGAGGAGTTTGAATCCCTGCCCGGCCGCGGCGTCCGCGGCCGTGTGGACGGCCTCCGGGTGGCGCTGGGAAATCAACAGCTGCTCGAAGAGCTGCAGGTCGATTGCAGCGGTCTCCTTCCGAAAGCGGAAGCGATGAGGCGCGAGGGGCAGACCGTGATGTTCGTTGTCGTGGACAGCAAAGCAGTCGGCCTGCTGGGGGTTGCCGATCCCATGAAAGCAACGACGCCGGAGGCCATCCGGCAGTTGCACGACGACGGCATCCGCATCGTGATGCTGACCGGCGACAGCCGCACCACGGCGGAGGCCGTGGCCGCCCAGTTGGGCATTGATCAGGTGATGGCGGAGGTTCTGCCGCAGGACAAAGCCCGCATCATAAAAAAGCTTCAGGACGAGGGCCGCTTCGTCGCCATGGCCGGCGATGGCATTAATGACGCCCCGGCCCTGGCGCAGGCGCAGGTTGGCATCGCTATGGGCACGGGGACCGACGTCGCCATGGAAAGCGCCGGCGTGACGCTGGTCAAAGGGGACCTGCGGGGCATTGTGCGAGCGCGCCTGCTGAGCCGCGCCACCATGCGTAACATCAAGGAAAATCTCTTCTTCGCCTTTGTCTACAACGCCCTGGGCGTGCCCATCGCGGCCGGTGTTTTGTATCCGTTTTTTGGCTTGCTCCTCAGCCCGGTCATCGCCGCGGCCGCCATGAGCTTCAGCTCAGTTTCCGTGGTCGGGAATGCCTTGCGATTGCGGAGCGTGGCGCTTGAAACCGCTGGGAAACGGTGATCCGCGCCCGAAGCGTCCGCAGCCGCATTTTCGATCAGTCGGAGGGCGGTCCCTCCCTGCGAAGTCATGGCAGGGAACGGGAGCACGGGCCGTTTTCCCCGACAGTCGGGGCGCAAGACCAAGCGCGGCGCTGGTAACAAACCCCGGGTCGGAGGAAACGAAAACGGGCTGTTCGCTCTCAGGGAGTTCATCTCTGGGGTGTTACTTCGCGACACCGGCCCGGCGGCCCCGGGTGGCGGAAAGATCGGCGCCGGCAGAGGAGGAAACCGGGATCATGCGCAGTGTTTCCAAACCCTGCCGCGCCTTCTGCCCGCTCTCGGACTGCGGATCGCTGGCGATGGCCCGCGACCAATATTGGCGCGCCCGGGCGGCATCCTTCTGATTGGCGTAGATGGCTCCCAGGTTATAGAGCGCCTCCGCATTTTGCGGATCGTTTGCCAGGAGCGT